>NZ_JAGPYL010000019.1:0-73857 GCF_018070095.1 Micromonospora sp. U56 | reverse complement strand
CCGAGCGCCTCGTGGGCGGCGTGCAGCAGCGCGGCGCCCACCTCGGGCTCGGCGGCCAGGTCGAAGCGCTCCCGCCACGGGGCGCCGACGGAGCCCGGCGGCAGGACCCAAGCCGCCCGGCCGACGACCCGGCCGGCGCGCAGGGCGATCCAGGTGTGCTCGGGCCGGTAGCCGCCGCCGGCGAGCCCTTCGGCGTAGCCGACCTGACGCAGCTGGGGCAGCGGGTCGGGCATGGACTCGAACAATTTCTCCTCGCCCGCGACGAGCGGGCGCACGACCAGATCGGCCATAGGTTGATCCTCCGGAAAGCAGACGCCCCGGTCAGATCCGCGAATACGCCGGGCCGCGGAAGGGGCGCAGAACATCGGACATTGTTCTGACCTCCCTTCGGGCTCGATGGCGTGCCCGGGAACCTACTCGACGGCCCTGTCCCGCCGCAACCCGGTTGCCCCGAGGCCACGCCGCCCACGAAGATGCCCGCCACGGCCATGACCACGGCAGCAGCGGGAGTGGACGGCAGCGGGTACCTCGGCGGCATGTCCGATGCCGACGGCGACGATCATCCGCTCGGCTGGCCGCTGCCGCCGGCGCCGCCGCGTCCCTCCGCCCGGACCGCGTGCGAGCACCTGCCATGCTTGTCCCGAGCTCGTTGCCGCTGGTGGGTTGCGGTTGACAACGCGAACGTCGGTGTTCGACCGGTGATCAGCGGGTAGATCATCTTCTGGTCGATGAGAACCAACGCGTCCGACGGCGCGAGTCACGATCGGATCACGACCGATGTGGAAGGCCACAAAGGAGGGACGCTGCCCACACGCCGGTGGTTCTCTTCGACCAAAAGATGATCAAGCTGTTGACCTCCGGTTGAACACCGACGTTCACGTTGTTAACCCAGGCTCACCAGCGGAAACGAGGTCGGGACAAGCTCAATAGCCGGCGGGGCTGGCTGGCCTGTTCCTGGCTCATCGTGCTGTCGCGATCGCCTCGGCGCCGCGCGTGCCACAGCCGCAGGCCGGGCCCGCTCTTCTGGCCCGGCCCATGGCCGGTGTGGCGCCCCGCCACGGTCAGCTGGAGTAACCGCGCTGGGCGACCCAGTCAGCGAGCTTGTCGTCGCTCATCCAGTAGTGCGCCTTCGGGTCGTACGGGTCGGCGACCTTCATTTCTTCACCACCGTCGCGGTACCCGACCACGCTCACGTAGTGCCCGCCCGGGAAGGGATGCCGATCTCCCTTGGTGTCAACTCCGGTGCCGATGGTATTGGCCACCACGCCGCGCTTGGCGTCAACCGCCTCGACCACGTCGACGCGCAGCTTATCGACCTGTTCCGGCTTTGCCGTGGTCTCGCTGATCTTGTTGGTTTCGTAGCCGCCGCCGGATACCTCGTTGAGCACCCGCGTGGTCTGGTCGACCGAGTCGGTGCCGTCCAGGGTTGTGCCGAGCTTCTTGGCGACCTCCTTCTGGCTGGGCGTCTTGCCCTGGGTGGTCAGTGCCATTCGGGTCGCCGCAGGCGCACAGTAGTAGCCATTTGGCTGCCGTTGGTAGTCGTGCTCGAGCACCCGCTTGCCCTCGCCCGGAGGCGCGGGCTGAGCGGCCACGGCCGGCGTGCTCTCGGTCGGGATGGCCTGGGTAGCCGCCGCCGGACCGGCGAGGACGCCACCGGCGACCAGGAGACCTGACACGGACAGGGCGGTCTTGCGGGCAATCGAGTTCATCATGAAGCTCCCATCGGGTTCGGCGCCTTAGAAGAATCGAAGGCGCATGCACCGGGGGAGACCCGCGGTACACCGTCGGCGCCTCGGACAAACACGCCCGGCTTGCCGCACTCGCGACCGGCCTACCGGGCTCCCGAGCGACGGTTACCCGACCCGGTTCGGTCGAAACGCTGCGCCCATGCCCAAGTAGGAGGAGAATGAGCGCCACTTCTAGCGGCCGAAACCACCCATCCGGCAGCGGAACGTCATAGCTGGCGGTGCGGACAGGGACCCAGCCACCGGCTTCCTCGGCGTCAGCCTGTCTTAAACCCCAGCGGCAGGAATCGGACTACCGGCACCACTAGGCGTTCGCATACTCGTGGCGTGCGCCCGCCGGTTTGTCTCTGGCTCCACGCCGCTCGGCAGCCAGCTACACGCACATGTACTTTCCGGAGTTGGTTCGCCAAAGCCCACTGATACGGCGGCAACCGTGCGCTGAGGCTCAATGCGCTCGGTCGCCCGGGCACCACGACAACGTGGAGGTCGGGCCCGATGCGGGGATGCCGCCACCAACCGCTGCCATCTGATTCACGCCGTCACCGTCAAGACGCGAAGGTGACACCATCGACCGGATGTTGACCAGCGGCACGTTGTGGATGGGCAGCCAATGGAAGACGCCGCGGCCCGTCCCCGCCCGGTGCGGACGTCTCGGCCATCCAACGCGGACCTAACGGTGGCCCCCGTACCCTGCCGGCCGCCGGCGACGCAGCGGCCGGTCAGGACGGCAGTGGCTGCCAGGTGGCGCCCCCGTCCGCGCTGCGCAACACGCGGGCGTCCAGGGTGGCCAGGTAGAGCGAATCCTCATGGTCGGTGAGGGCGGCTGGGGTACCCGGCACGCGGCCGCCGGTGACCGACCAGGTTGCGCCGTCGGGCGAGCGGACGACTCGACCGTCCGTCGTCACCGCGAACAACCCTCGGTCGGACCAGTGGAGCAGCAGCAGAAGGGCGGGGCTGTTCGCCGGGGACCAGGTGCGGCCGCCGTCCGTGGAGCGTTGCAGGCCTTGCTCGGTGGTCACCAGCAGGGTTGCCGCCCGCGTCGGGTCGACCGCCAGGTCGAACGCCTCGATTGTCGAGCGCCTCTCCCAGGTGCTTCGGTCAGCGCTGGCCAGCAGAGCCCCGCTGGTCGAGTCGAGTCCGTAGACCATCCCACCGGACTCGCGCAGGAGGTGGAAGTCGGCCTCCCCGGCCAAGGACAGGATCCTCCAGGTGCGGCCCGCGTCGGTCGACTGGATCAGCCCGAGGTGCGGCGGAGCGTCGTCGCCAGGCGCCGGGTGTCCGGAGGCGAGGAACTGGTCCGTCTACGGGGTTGACGCCCAGTCCGTGCACGTGGCTGAACCCCTCATCGTGCGGGGTGGCTGGCGACGGCGAGCCGACGCCGCAGCCGTTCAGGGTCGCCAGGAGAAGGGCGAGACCGAGGGTCACGCCGCAAGACATCGTCCGGTTGAACCCTTGCACGGCCACACCCGTCTCCCGTTGCGTGTCGGAAGGAATCTCGCACCGACCTTCAATCGTCATTACCAGCTACCAGATCGGTTCCGCGCTCGGCCTGGCCGCCATGACGGCGGTCGCTTCCGCCGCCGGCGCCGACTGGCTCGGTGATCTGCCTGCCCTGACTGACGGCTACTCCGCCGCCTTCATCGGCGCCGGGATCCTCGTCGCCGCCGGGGCGGTCATCGCCGGACTCACCCTGCGGGCAGCAAAGCGGGAGCCGGCCGAGGCCACCGAGCCTGTACAGGTCGGCTCCACGCAGATGACCACGAAGGTTCCGGTGTTCGGCCGGCTCGCCGCCTACGTGAAGGCCGACGAGCCGGCTAGCAACGCGCCGTAGGGCATGGTCCGTCAAACATCTTCACCTTGGCGGCGACGGGACCGCGGACTACATGCGGCGACTCCGCGACGCGGTGCGGGCGTGCCCCTCATACGAACAGGCCGGCAACCCGTGCTGGTTAAGGGCATGAAGAAAGCAATCGGGGTACGACGCCTCACCTGAGCCCACGACCTACGACGGCCTCCGGATCGGCGCCCACGGTAAGGCATTTGGGAGTGCTGCAGTGCGCGGGCATCGCGTGCACTCAACTCGGCGCGACCGGGCGCCGGCTTGATCCGTTGTGGTGACATCGCGTAGCGCGCAGCCGGCGGCAGATGAGTGCACATGATCATGACGATGCCGATTACGGCGAGTTCGGAGGCGTGGCCTTCTGCGGGTAAATCGTCTCGTGACGGGCCAGCATGGCAACGAACTCGGCGATCTTCCGCTCTCGGGTCTGCGCCCGTTTGACGGCATTGACGCGGTGGATGAGGGCGAACCGGTTGGTTTTGGTGAGTACGTCGAACATGGCCTGGGCGGCGGGGTCGGCAGCGATGGCGGCGAGGAGGTCGGCCGGCACCCCGGCTTCCGACGGCGGGGCGTAGGCGGCCGCCCACCGCCCGTCCGCCTTCGCGGCTTCCACCGCGGCGCGGCCTGGGGGCAGCATTCGCCCCTGCGCCTCCAGCCGGGCCACGTGGGCGACGTTGCGCTGTGACCAGGAACTGCGGGGCCTGCGAGGGGTGAACCGGATCCAGGAGGTCTCCTGATCCCGTTTCCGGGCCTGCCCGTCGATCCAGCCGAAACACAGGGCCTCGTCGACCGCCTGCTGCCAGGTCAGCGTCGTGACCGTGCCGCCCTTCTTGGTCAGGGCGAGCCAGACACCGGGCGACGTGGCGTGGTTGACCGACAACCACGCACGCAGCGCGTCGGCGTCCGCGACGATCAACTCATCCAGTTCGGCGCTCCCCATGACAGCAGGCTATCGCTGCGCCGTTGCCGCAGCCTCTGCCGGTTGGACCGCCCGACTCGCCGGGCTGCCGGCGCGCCTGTCGCTCGGCGGACCGTCGGGGCAGGACCTCAACGCTCAGGCCGGGCCGGCGCGCCGCAATCACGGTCTCGGCTGGCTCGCCGAGCACGCCGCCCCTCAACCGTGCACTATCTACGCCCGGTGATGGTGCACCGAGCCGGCCGATGGCCCGAGTTCTCCCCGCACCGGCGGTGCATGCTGCTGACCGCATTTGGGGTTCCGCACGTGACGATGCCGCGTGGTCCCGGGCGCCCTGCGCGCCAACCTGCGGGCCTGCTGACCGGGTCACCGCCGCGTGACGCCGGCGGTGCTGACCCGGCCAGCTACGTCTGCCGCCGCGGACCGGTCTGCACCGCCCTGGTCGCCGTCACCGGCGCCCAGTTCGTCCCTGGACCCGCCATCGACGCCATCCGAGTCTTCGGCGGCATCGGAAATGCCGTCGTGGCCTCCGCCGTCGAGATCGCTCTCCACCACGCGGCCCGGGCGACGGCGGTCAGCAGGACGGAACGTCCAGCCGTCGGGATCGCTGTCGGCCAAGAATCTTTCGATCCCGGGATCGCGGCCGGTCACGCAGTTGTCTAGGATCTCTCGCGCGGCGGACAGGCTCGACTCGGCAAGGCCGACGTTCCCGGTCATCTGGTGCACTTGAGCGGACTGCCGGAGCACGATGCCGTACAGGAAGGGGCGGCCCAGATTTTCCGCGAGGTGCGCAGCGCGGTGTAGGTCGGCAAGGGCGATCTCAGATTCACCGCGCCGCACCGCTACTTCGGACCGAACGATCAGACCGTGCCATTCCGCCTCGCCGTATCCCACCTCTCGGGCCTCGGCGATTCCGCGGTCCAGCCACCAGCGGGCTTCCTCAGCCCGGCCCTGTCGGACGAGGGCTCGGCCGACTGACACCCGGGACATCGCCAGGAACCGGTCACCGAGCGCCTGCCGGGCCTCCAGTGCGCGGCGGGCAAAACGTTCCGCGGCGGCCGGGCGGCCCAGGACGTCGTACGCCTCGCCGAGGTTGTGCAGGCTGATTGCCAGATTGAAGTTGATACCCGTTTTCCGGTGCAGCCGGTACGCCTGAACGAAACAGGAGACGGCATCGGCGGGCCGGTCGATCTCGTAGTCGATCAATCCGATGAGCTGCAGCGTCGTCGCCTGCAGAGGATCACCGGTACGCTTCCGTATCGCCAGCGCGCTCCTGAGATGCGCCAACGCTTCCTCCGGGTTACCGAGTCGGTGCGTGGCCAGCCCCAGTGAGGTCAGCGCCAGCGACTCACCCCACAGATCGCCGGCCGCGGCGTCCCGCGCAAGCGCTGCGAGCTCGCCGAGTTCCGCCCACCGCGACCGGGGCGCCAGGTAGTGGCCGATCGCCCGCAACAGATCCAGTGCGGCCTCGTCGGGATGACGGCGAGCGACAGCCAGCAGCGTGGGAAGTTCGCGCTCGAGCCATCGGTTGGCAGCCGCCGGGTCGACGAAGGTCACGGCATGCGGCGACTCGACCGGACGGTGGTCGAGCGGTCCCGGCCGGACGATGCTGGCCGCCCGCCAGGCGGTCGCCACGTAGTAGGCGATGATGCGGTCTGCGGCGGCGCGCGTCTCGTGACCGGCCTCGTCGCCCTCGATCAGTTCCTGGCCAGTAAGACGCAGCAGGTCGTGGAGTCGATAACGGTCGGACTCGAGTAGCTCCAGCAACTGCAGTTCGACGAGGCGCTCCACGATTGCATCGGCCCGAGTCAGAGGTACGTCCAACAGCGCGGAGACCGCGGCGGCGTCGAACGGCTGCGCGGCCAGTTCGGCCAGCAGCCGGAACGCCTGAGCCGCCTGCTGGTCTACCAGAGTTCCGGATTCCTGCAATTGCTGGTACCCGGACCGCAGGCAGGCCCGGACGCTGAGCTGCGGAAGTTCCAGCAGGTCCAACCGGTTCCGCTCGTCGGTCAGCCGATCCGCCAGCCGGCGAAGCGGCAGCGTCGGGTGAGCGGCCAAACGGGCACCGACCACCCGCAGCGGCAACGGAAAGTGCTCGCACAACCGGGCAAGCCGGGCGGCCTGCTCCGGCTCTGCCGCCACCCGTTCCGCACCGATCAGCTCGGCGAGCATCCGCACGGACTCCGTGGGTGACAGCGGGCCGACCGGCACGTGCGCCGCACCGTCCAGCGAGTTGAGCATCACCCTGCTGGTCACCAGCACCAGGCAGTCCGCCGACGCGGGCAACAGCGGAGCGACCTGGTTTGCGTCGATGGCGTTGTCGAGCAGGATCATCACCTTGCGGCTGGCCGACAGGGAACGGAACTGGGCGACCGCCTCCGCCTGGTCCCCGCTGATCGCGGAGGCAGGCAAGCCCAGGCCGGTCAACAAGCGGGTCAGGGCCGCGAGCGGGGTGAGCGGGGTGAGCGCCGGGGTGGAACCGTGCAGGTACAGGTAGAGCTGGCCGTCTGGGAACCGGTCGGCGAACATGTGCGCCAGCCACACCGCCAGGGTCGACTTCCCGGAGCCCGCAGGACCGTTGAGGGCGAGCACGGCGGGACGCGCCCGGGTGCGGAACGCCCCGGCGGCGAGCCGCAGGGCGGTACGCGCCCGGACCCGGCCGACCAGTACGGCGGGTGCGGGCGGCAGCTGTCGCGGTCGGACCCCGGCCGGTTCCGCCGACGGCACCGGACCGGTGACCGGATGGCTCGGTGCCCAGAGCGTCCGGTCCTGCGTCAGCACCGCGCGGTGGGCCTGCCGCAGGTCCGGCCCCGGTTCGATGCCGAGCTGCTCACGCAGGGCCAGCCGGGCACGTTCGTACGCCTCCAGCGCCCCGGCCGGATCGCCGGCCTGGCTGAGCCCGTTCATCAACAGGGCGTGCGCCCGTTCCCGGGTCGGATTGGCAGCGACGTGCCGGCGCAGGAGCGGCACCGCGTCGCTCGCCCGATCCAGTCGCAACAGCAGGGTGGCCTGCTCCTCCACCGCGTACGTGAACTCCGCGTCGAGTTGCGCCGTGTACCAGCTGAGCAGCGGTCCGGTTCGGACGTCGGCGAGCGTCACGCCGCGGCGCAGGGCGAACGCCCGGCCCAGGTGGGACAACGCCTGGTCCTGCTCGTTGGCGGTCCGAGCGGCCCGGGCGGCGCCGGTCAGCCGTCGAAAGGTCTGGGCGTCGAGCTGGTCCGGTGCCAGGTGCATGACGTAGCCGCCCCGGGCGGGCACCAGCAGGTCTCGACCGGCCGGGCCGAGGTGGTGCCGGATGGCGTCGACGCGTTCGCGCAGTTCGGCATGGGCCGCCGGCGGCGGATCCATCCCCCAGATCTCCTCCGCCAGGGTGTCGAGATCAACGGACTCGCCGGCCCGCACCAGCAGGCAGGCGAGCACGATGCGGGACCGGGGTGGCAGGGCCGGAAGTGCCGAGCCGTCCCGTTCCACCCGCAGCGGACCGAGCAACCCGAACCACAGGACCTCAGGGGGCGGCGCGGAACGTCGCTCCGTCGTCGCGGTCCTGGCCTGGCGGTCGGCGTCAGCGGTCGCCTGGCCCGCCGGACTCGGCGCCGAACCACCGCGAAGGGTCTCCTGGTGGAGCTCTCTGAGCGTGGGCTCGGGCACGACCTGGAGGCCGGGATCGTTGCGCAGGATCAGGTCCCGCAGCCGTACCAGCTCCGGCGTCGGGTCAACGCCGAGGTCCTCGGCCAGCCGGCGGCGAAGCTGGTCGAAGCGGTCCAGCGCCTCGCTCGGCCGGTTGGTCAGGTGCAGCGCCCGCATGAGCCGCCCGACCAGCGGCTCGCGCCACGGGTACGCCTCGACGAGTTCCAGCAGCCGGCCGATCACCTCGTCGTACCGGCCGAGGCTCAGTTCGAGATCGAGGCACCGCTCGACCACGGTCATGCGGCGCTCGTCGAGACGTTGGGCGGCGGCGGTCAGCGCCGGCGTACGCAGGCCGTCGAGCGCAGGACCGTGCCACAGCGCCAGCGCCTCCCGGAGGCTGGCCACGGTCGCCTCCGGCGCGCCCTGGTCGATGTGCCGGTCGGACTCGCGAACCCGTGCCTCGAAGACGTCCAGGTCGAGCTGACCGTTGGCGACCGTAAGCAGGTATCCGGAGCCCTGGGTGCCGATGACGTCGGCGGCGAGTCCGGCCCTGCGCATCGCCCGCCGCGCGGCGGCCACCCGGTTACGGACCTGCACCTCGGCGCTCGCCGGGGGATGGTCGCCCCAGGCGGCGTCCACGAGCCGGGAGACCGGTACCAGGCGGTTGGCTTCCAGCAGCAACGCGGCCAGCATGGCCTGGCTGCGCGGGCCGCCCACGCGTACCGGCCGTTCGTCGACGCGCACCTCGAGAGGACCGAGCAGCCGGAACGTCACCGCTGGCACCTGTTCGCCCCCCGAAGCGCCGATCAGGGCGACCGCGATCGGTAGATCGCGGTCGCCGTGTCAGGCTCGACAGTAGGCGAGGGCGCAAAATCGGTGACGTGGGCACCAGTTGGCGGTCTCGGATCGGGTCAGGACCGTGTCCAGCCGTGTACGTACCGGCCGGCGAGACGCGCGACGAAGGTTTCCGCCGCCGCCGCGTCGTACGCCGGTAGCCGCTGGAGGCATCCCCAGGCGGTAAGCACGATCCCGCTGTGAACGGCAGGATGCGGCGCGAGCATGACGCTGCTCGCGTTCGCGTGGGCGAACCGGCTCATCTCGTCGATGACCCGGTCAGGGGTGTCGGCCGCGTACAGCACTGCGACGTGGCCGAGTTCCAAGGCGTTGACGGTCAACCCGTCCGGGACCGGGTCGTCGTAGACGCCCGGCGTCAGGCTGAAGGCGAAGTGGGGGCCCGACGTCGGCGGCTCGGACGAGTACCGCACCGAGGCGGCCTCGGCCTGCGAGATGTGCGGGCTGTCGATGATGGGGAGGGTTTCGCCAACCGGGCACGGTGGCGGGTCCGCGTCGGCCGTCGGAGTCGCCGGGTTGCGGAAGCTCCAAGGGCCGGTGACCAGCATGGCCACGGCGAGCCCGATGGCGAGCATCGTCGTGAGCCGCCACCACCAGCGGTGCGGATGCAACCTCACAGCAATCCTCCCGACCGCCGCAGCCGACGCTCGCGCCATGCGATAGCGGCCGGCGCGAGATAGCCGAGCACCAGGTAGGCCAGCACGGCCAGCGACTCCCAGAAGGCGACGTAGGCCGGTGAGAACGCCGCCAGGTTGGCCACGACCCAGCCGCCCATCGCGAGGGCGAACGGCACGCCGTAGTTCAGGACCATCCAGAACATCACGATGAGTCCCGCGAGGTACACGAGGCCGAACCAGCGGGCAACAGCCCGGTCGTGCGGCCCGATCGCGTCCAACTCGGCAGCCTCGTCGGCGGTCAGCCGCCAGAGCCGCCACTTCGTGGTCAGCACCGTCGCCTGGTAGAGGTTGTGGCATCGCAGCGCGTTGGCCAGGACGGCGTATCCGTCGCTACGCAGGAACAGCGCCGCCCACTGCCAGATGATCCCGATGACCAGGTAGAGCACGATGACGCCGAGAAGGCGGTCGAGGACCGCTGGCAGCGCCACCGCACCGGCGCGGTGGGCGTATCGCAGGCTCAGCGCTGTCGCCAGGATCGTGGCGTCGAACGCCATGCCGGCGAGGAAGGGCCCGTAGCGCGCCCGCCGGTTGATGGTGACGATCTGGCTGAGGTCGGTTTCGAAGACGAGGAAGATGCCACGGCGGCTGACGCGGAATGCCGCCGGCACGCCGACGGCACGGCCGGCAAGCCAGTGCCAGATTTCGTGCAGGGCGGCGAGCGCGAAGCCGATCGGCAGGTACGCCAGGATCGAGAGCACCGGGTCGGCCAGCCACCAGACGTGGCTGTAGGAGGGGCGAAGGGCCGGCTGCGCGACCAGCAGGAGCACGCTGACGGCGGCCGCCCCGCCGTAAAGCGCCCAGGCGAGCCGGCCGAAGAACAGCCGCGCAGTCCGCGGGTTGATCCCTTCGATCCAGCGAATGGACCGGCCGGGCCGGAGCGTAGCGTCGGATTCCGCAGGCGGGCCACCGTCCGTGTCTGGGTCCAGGAGGCCCGCAGCGGCCAGGCCGTCGAGGAAATCGGCACCGTCGACGTCCGCTCCCGCCGCGGCGCTGGCCCGGCCGGTGGCCTCTTCGATCGAACAACCTTCCTGCAGCGCGCGGACGAAGACAGCGCCCGGCTCGGGCACGGCGACGTACACCCCGAGACCGTGCCGGCCGAGAATGAACTCATCGCCGTCCTCGGCGATCACGAGCAGTCGCACCGCCGCCGGGACCGCCGCCGCCAGCGCCGACGGACCGTCCATTGTCCACCTTCCTGCGCGTCGGAGCGGGCGGTCCGGGGCCGTATGAGCCCCGGACCGCCCACGCTTGTCGTGAACCGATCAACCATGGGTCAGCTGTCGCTGGGGCCCGGGGTGTTCGCGGTGAGCCGGACGCTCTCGACGCGGCGGATCTCGATCTTCATGGTCGCCTCCTTTCATACGTCGTCGGGGCAGTCAACCGGCCACGTACGCCAGGGTGGGCGGCCGGCTGCTGATATGGGGGCTCGCGCAAGCGCACTCGGCCTGGCGCTCCCAGGCGTTCGTCCGCATGGCGCAGCCCGCAGCGAAGTCGATCTCAAGAGGGTTGCCGGCGTACGCGGGCGGCTCGAAGCGGGTGAGGTAGCGGAGTACCTCGAAGGCCGCCAGGGAACCGAGCAGCCCGGCCACGGGGCCAATTCCGCGGTTGGTCCGGGGCTTGGTGCGGAAGAGCTTCATCCCGGTGAGCGCGATGGCAGCGTCGCCGCTTGCCTCCCTGCGGTCACGGTCCGCCGCGATCCGCATGCAACCGCGGCAAGCGCTGTGGCCCGGATCGACCGACCAGACGACTCCCTGGGTGACCCAAATCCCGGCACGTACGTACGGCACACCTCGCGCCACGCAGGCCTCGTCCACCCAGTCGTCGACGTTGTCGGGGCTGTCCACGCCGGACATGACCACGTCCGGGCGCGCCTGGTCGATCAGCCTGAGGACGTCCGAGGGGCCGTTGATGCTCGCTTCGACCGCATCGACCTCGACGCTCGGGTCGAATCCCCGCACCCACGCGGCGGCGGTCTCCACCTTGCTCCGGCCAACGTCGCTCCATCGGTAGAGGTACTGCCGAGCGAAGTTGCGGGGCTCGACGGCGTCCCGGTCGGTGAGCGTGAGCCGGCCGACACCAAGACCACACAGATGCGGGATGGTGTTCGAGTTGAGCCCGCCCGTCCCCAGCACGAGGACGTGCGAGCGGCGCAGCTGCAGCTGCAGGTCCTCGCTACTGCGCGCGAGCGTGGCGAACGACTCGAAGAACGCTACGTTGGAGTAGTAGCGGCCGGTGGCCTTCTCGCCCAGCCGTCCGAGCCGTGCGCCGTCCTCAAGCAGGCCCTGCCCGTCGAGTGCCTCCAGCGCGGCCATCACGTCGCCGACCGGCACGTCGCGGCCGCACCGATCGGACAGGTCGCGAGCCAGCTCCTCCGGACTGCGCCCCCCCGTGCGGAGCAGCCCGAGCAGCCTCTCGACGATCCCGTCGGGATCGGCGATGACGAATGATTCCCGCAAATCGTACACAACCTGGATGTCCATCCCGGAGCGTTCCCACGCCACGCTCTTCAGCTGCGGCAACACCGTGACGAACCTCCCAGGTAGCTGCACCGTTCGACCTCTGACGACGTGACCCTCGCACCACGGATCACAAATCCGTCATTGTTTGATCACAAGGCGCCGAATTCGCGGAAGCGCGCGTGTGTCGCCGAGCGCTTGTACCAGGTTGGTGATCTCTGTTCGGCTCATCCGCTGTGAGCTCTTGTTCGGTGTGTGTGGCGTGGAGATCGGCTTCGGCGCGTGTCCGTTCCGCCTGGGTTTGGGTGATCCAGCCGGTAGCCACCGCCGGGTCGGCTCCGGCGTCGAGGGCTGCTCGGTAGCGCTCAAGCTGGCGTCGCAGTCGGCGATGGTTGCCCGGGCTGCGGTGCCGAGGGTGGGTAGATCATCAGTGGTCTGGGCGTTAGCCATGGCGCTGATCGTTCGTTCGATGCGGTCCGGCGCGAAGGCGGAGGCCAGCGAGGTGTCGAGCGGGTCGGTGAGGGCGTCCTCCCGCAGATAGTGGGTGAGTCCCGCCGGATCGTGGCGCAGCAGCGCCCTGCGTATCCAGCCTGACGGTCAGGGCAACTTCCAGTTCCAGACCATCGCGCCCCAGCCCGCTGTTCACCGTCCTCACGCGCGGCCGGGTGTCGGCCTACGCCCTGCTGCCCTTCGAGGACGAGGACGTGCGGATCTCCGTCGTGCCCGAGCTGACCGAGCAGGGCTTCGGCTATGAGCTGACCCGCGTTAAGCAGCGGCAGATCGCCTCGTGGTGCTGGCAGAACGACTCGATCCTCCGGCTCGGCCACCGCTACAACTGATCCTTGACCTGACCGTGGCCCGCTCCTCGGCGAGCGGGCCACCGTCAGGTCGCTCTGTCTGGGTGGCGGTGTTGGTTGGCGTCAGGGCTGGCCGTCGAGCGGTGGTACGTCGGTGACGGTGAGGCAAGGGCGGGGACCTGGTAGCGCCAGCGAGCCAACGGGTCCTGGATCCGCCTTCGGCGCGAATCGCACCGGCCACGCCCATGGTGTCGAAGACCTTGAGGGTGTGGGCGTGTGCGGCCAGCGTCTTGAAGAACGTGGACGGGATCGCGCTGAAGTCGACGATCCATACGGTCAGCCCGTGCCGGCTCGCTCTGCACGCCGCGGTGGTGCCCGGCGCCGACCACGAGCACGTCGCGGTCGACGCGCACGGCCGGCTCGGAATCGTGCCGGTTCGCGGATGCGACGGTCATCTCTGGCCTCCTCACCTCGGGTTGGCGGGCCCTGCGGTCGTCGCCGCCACATCGGACCACGCCGCCTCCGCGCCGCTGTGGCCGATGCGGACAACTGACGCGACAGCGCCTGCGGCGGTGGTCACGGCCAGGACGGCCACCACGACCGACACCAGGCGGGGTGCGCGTGCGGGGCTGGGTGCCGACCCGCGCGAACCGTCCGACCCACCGTCCGGTCCGGCCGGACGTGCCCGGACCGTCTCCCGGCGGCGCAGCCAGACGGTCGCCGCGGCGGCGAGCACGAGCGCGATCACCCAGGGCAGCAGGCCGGCGCCGAGGTCGCGGTGCCGGTCGATCAGTTCGCTCGCGGCGAGACGCCCGCGCAGGACGTCGCCGGAGCGTACGGTCACCGGCACCAGGCCCAGCGCCAGCGCGCTCAGCGCGAGCGCGAGCGGAGCGGCTCGGGCGCGGAACGTGGGCCACACCCCAGCCAGACCGACGACCAGCGCGGCAGCCGGCACGACGACCACCGCGGCGTGCACGACCAACGGGTGCATCGGCAGGCCGGCAACGGTGTCGAACATGAGCCTCCAACCCTTCAGACGCCGGCGGGCAGCGAGCCGCCGGGATAGCGGAACGAGACGCCCTCAGAGCGAACCCACGTGACGCGGCCGATTCGAGAACCGGCGGATACGGCGCGAGCGGCGACCGCTGGGGCGCCAGCCAAACTCTAGATGAAATGCGACAGACGTGTCTAGCTTCTGGGGTGGCCCGGCGGTCAGGGGCCCTGCGCCAAGCCGCGCGTCAGGGTGCGGCAGGACCAGGTCCGGCACCGACCGTCGGCGAGCTGGAAATGATCAGGCTGTCCCCGGGCTCGCCTGGCAAAGTGCTGTCCGGCTGGCGAGGCACCCGGGCGGTCCGGGACACGTTCTGACAGCATGAGACCGCCTCCGGGACGTGAGCCCGGCGAAGGGCGGGAGGATCGATGGCACGAACCGGTAGGCGCCCGGCTGGATCGGGCACGCGCGGGGCGATCCTGGCCGCAGCGCGGGATGCCTTCGCCGCGCGCGGCTACGCCGGGGTCACCATCCGGCAGATTGCCTTGGCCGCCGCGGTGGATCCTGCGTTGGTGCATCACTATTTCGGCACCAAGGAGCAGCTCTTCCTCACCGTCCTGCGCAGTGAGGTCGATCCGGACCGGATCCTCGCGCAACTGCTCACGGGTGGCGTCGACAGGCTGGGGGAGCGGATCGTCGCCGAATTCCTCCGACTGTGGGAGGGGGGCGCGGGTGCGAATGCCAGCGCGTTGCTGCGCACGGCGGTGACTGCGGACCAGATCGCAGGGCTGGTCCGGGAGGCTGTCTTTCCCGGCGTGGTCGATGCGGTGCTCAGCAGGACCGGGCTCGATCCGGCCGAGGCGCCGCTACGGGTCGCGTTCGTCGCCTCGCAGCTGTCCGGTCTCGCGATCACGCGGTACGTGCTCGAGCTGGAGCCCATGGCGGCGGCGCCGGCCGACATCGTGATCTGCGCCGTCGGCGCGACCCTCCAGCAGTACCTGACCGGTGAGCTGCCGTCCCGGCCGCGGTAGCCGGAAGGCCGAGCGGCGCCAGCGGCCGGCCGGGCGGACGCGGTCCCGCCGCGAGCACGACCTCTGCTAGTCGCGAGCACGATCTCTGCTAGTAAGGACAGGTGCCGGCCGAACCCCCACCGATGTCCCGTAGCGACGCGGAGCGTAACCGTAGGACGTTGTTGGAGGCTGCCGCGGACGCTCTCGCGCGCAGCCCCGGTGCGTCGATGGCCCAGGTGGCGCAGGCCGCCGGCCTCGCTCGCGCGACGCTCTACCGGCACTTCAGCAGCCGGCAGGAGCTGCTCGCGGCGATGCGCGCGGAGGCGCTGGTACGCGCCGCCGACGCGATCGCCGGGTCCCGTCTGGACGAGGGTACGGCGCTGGAGGGGTTGCGCCGGGCGGTCGAGGCGCTTGCCTCCCTCGGCGTGCGCTTCCGCGCCCTGCTGCTGGAAGGCGCTGACCTGGATGCGACGTTCCTGCAGCAACGCGCCGAGGTGCTCGCCCCGCTGAAGGCGGTGGTCCGGCGCGGGCAGGAGGCGGGGCTGATCCGGTCGGACCTGCCGCCGGAGTGGGTGGTGACCGCGATGGCGTCGATGCTCGTCGCGGGAGTTCGCGCGTCCGCCGGTAGGGGGTTCGACGACAGCCGGGTGGCGGATCTCGTCTTCGGCACTCTCACCAGCGGTATCACGGCGCGTCCCTGACCGCCTGGCTGCAACGCGTCGCGTCCCGCTAGGGGCGATCGATCGGGCGGAGTGTGAACGGGTGACCTGCCGTTCCGCCCGTGGGGCCACCGCCCCACGCGAGACGTCCGGGCCGGCGTTTCGTCCTTTTTGTCGCGGGAACAGCTCTCGGGGCCAACACGGCGACAGGGACCAAAACTAGACTCTCATGTCTCACTTCGTTACCGTTGGCGCTGGCGGACGCCGTCCTGCTTACGAGAGTTCGGGCTGGGCCGATCAAGCCGCGAGGATCTGTTACTGGCACCCTGGGAGGGTCGCGTTGTCATTCCGACCGGAAAACGAACCGCATGTGGACCTCGCTCGCGACACCGAACCGTCCGGGTCGGCGGGCACGGCAGGGCACATCGACGTCGACGTGCTGGTCGTCGGCGCGGGCCCCACCGGTCTGACGGCAGCCTGCGAGGCGATCCGGCACGGACTCAGCGTCCGGATCATCGACCGCAAGCCGTACCGCTCGACCTTCTCCAAGGCGCTCGTCGCCCACGCCCGCACGCTCGAGGTGTTCGAGACCATGGGCGTGGCCGAGGCCATCGTCGCCGAAGGGCAACGATTCGCCGCCTTGAACATCCATGCGGGCCGTCGCCGTCGCGCGGTGCGCGTCGATCTGATCGAGCTGCCCTGGGGTGACACCGCCTACCCGTTCTGGCTGTCCATCCCGCAGTACGCCACGGAGCGCATCCTCGAAGCGCACCTCAACAAGCTGGGCGGCGCGGTGGAGTGGGAGATTTCGCTCGATGGACTCCGCGACGAAGGCGATCACGTCCAGGCACGACTGGAGCGGGCCGACGGCGGCGAGGACGTAGTGCGCTCGCGCTGGGTGGTCGGCTGTGACGGCGGCCGCAGCCGGGTGCGCGAGCAGATCGGCCTGCACCTCGACCGGGCAGATGCCAGGGCGACGTTCATCCTGGCCGACGTCAAGACCAACGCCGACCTGACCGAAGACGAGGGTCACGTCTTTCTTGGTCCCGACGGCCTGCTGCTCATCGTCCCGATGCCGGAACCGCGTCGGTGGCGGATCATCGCGCACGTACCGACGCCGTCGCCGGATTCGCCGATCACCATCGACGCCGCATTCCTCGACGCGCTGATCCGGCGGCGGTCCGGGATCGAGTTCGGCAGCCACGACGTGGTCTGGCAGTCGCAGTTCAACCTGAGCCACGGCCTCGCCGACCATTACCGGCGGGGAAGAGTGTTCCTGGCCGGCGATGCCGCGCACGTGCACAGCCCTGTCGGCGGCCAGGGCCTGAACACCGGCGTGCAGGACGCCCACAACCTGCTCTGGAAGCTGGGAGTAGCACGGCGCGCCGGGGTCATGCGGACGGAGAAACTCCTAGACAGTTATGAGGCCGAACGGCGTCCGGTCGCCCGGGCGATGGTCCGCGGTACCGCGCGGGCGACCGGTGCGCTGACCGCCCGTAGTGGTCTTCTCCGGGCGTTGCTCGGCCCGATCGTGCCCCGGATCATCTCCCGCCCCGCGGTGCAGGCGCGGCTCGGGCGGGCGGTCGGGATGCTGGAAATCGCCTATCCGGGAAGTCCGCTGGTGAGCCCGGCCGTCGCCTCGGCCGTCGCCGGTCGCCGCATGCCCAACCCGGAACTGCGCACCGGTGGCCGGCTCTACCAGGACCTGGACCCCACCCGGCACACCTGGGTCGTGCGGCAGCGTCCCGGCGAGGCGCCCCCGGACCCGTACGCTCCGCGGTGGGCCGGTCTCCCGGTGGTGTTTCTGGACGGAGGGGCGCTCGTTGACGGTTCCGGGACGGTACCGCCGGTGGTCCTGGTCCGGCCGGACCGGTACGTGGCCGGTGCCGGTGACACGGTCGAGTCGGTCTGGTCGCAGCTCGCCGTCCACCCGGAACAGGCGCCCGTGCCCCGATGACCCGAGCGGGCCCGGCCGCAACGCGGCCGGGCCCGGCAGGGGCTGCGCAGGTCGTGCCGCTGCCGTCAGGAAGTGGAACCCGACCCATCGGTAATGGGAAGAATCGCCGGCTGGCCCGCCCGCTCGTGCGAACCGCGTAACCCGCTCGGGTCGCAGATGACGCGGACCGTGAACGCCCTGTTCTTCACCGCCGAGGGCAGGTGCATCGGAATTCCGGGGACGTCCAGCTCGATGGTGTAGCGACCGTCGACGCGGTACTCGTACCGCACCTCGCGCTCGCCCCCGGCTGGTGAACCACTACCGGTCGCGGGGGACGGCGACCTCGTCGTGCTGACCCGGATCACCACCGGCGTGCACCCTTCTCCGCGACCGACGCCTGCGATGCCGTGGGAGTGACGGCCTCAGGTCCGGGCTCGGCCGGCTCCGCTGCCGAGGACTCCGCAGCACCGGCGGCCCGCCGACGTTTCCGGCCCGGCATCCACCAGGCGGCCCGGCCGAGGATGACGAGCAACGCCGGGGTCAGCACGAGCATGGCGACGAGGGCGTACATCGCGATCGCGGTTGCCAGCCCGAACCCGAACAGGTTAACCGTCCGCTGGTCGTTGAGGACGAAGCTGGCGAAGACGACGACCATCACCGACGCCGCCGCGAGGATCACCCGCGAGGTGGCGCCGATGCCGTTGACGACGGAACGCCGCGCGTCGCCGGTCCGCTTGTACTCCTCGTGCACCCGGCTGAGCAGGAACACCGCATAGTCGGTGGAGAGGCCGAAGAGAACAGCGAAGAGCATCACTGGGGCGAACGACTCGACCGGGCCGGGCTGGGCGCCGATGAGTTCGGCGGGCCACCAGCCCCACTGGAAGACCGCCACCACCGGGCCGTACGCGGCGCCGACGGCGAGCAGGTTCATCACCACCGCGACGAGCGGGACCAGCAGGGAGCGGAACTCGACCAGCAGGACCAGGAAGGCCAGACCGACCACGAGCAGCATGAACCAGATCATCCGCCCGTCGAGCTTGTCGGCCAGGTCGATGCTCGTCGCCGTCGCCCCGCCGACGTGGGTCTCGGCCCCCTCCGCGGCTCCCGGCAGCACGTCGCTGCGCAACCGGTGCACCAGTTGCTCGGTGGACTCGTCGTCCGGCGAGCCGGTGGGCACCACGGTCAACACCGCGGTCCGACCCTGGGGGTCGATGCGCGGCGGCGATACCTGCGCTACGCCGTCGGTCGCCACCACGTCGGCGCGCAGGTCGCCACTGGCCTGCTGGACCTGCTGCGGTGAGGTGCCAGAGGGGTAGCCGACCGTCACCAGCAGCGGGCCCGTCATGCCCGCACCGAAGTCCTCGGCCACCAGGTCGTACGCCTTTCGCTGAGTGGACTCCGTCGGCTGGGAGCCACCGTCGCCGGTGCCGAGCCGCAGGGAGGCCAGCGGGAGAGCGAGCACGACGAGGAGCGCGGCGGCCAGCGGCACCGCCAGCCAACGCCAGCGCTGCACCCCGCGCGCCCAGCGGTGCCAGCCGCCTTCCCGGCCGCCGCCGTGGTCGAAGCGGATCCGCCGGACCCGCAACCGGTCCAGCCTGCTGCCGAAGATCCCGAGCAGGGCGGGCAGCAGTGTCACCGCCGCGAGCAGCGTGGCCGCCACGGTGACGGCGCTGGCCAGCCCGAGAGCGGAGACGAACGGGATGCCGATCAGGTAGAGGCTGAGGATCGCGACGATCACCGTGGCCCCGGCCACGAGGACGGCACGCCCGGCCGTCTTCATCGCCCGCTCGATGGACTCGGCCGGATCGTGGCCCTGGGCGAGCCCTTCCCGGTGGCGGGTGACGACCAGCAGTGCATAGTCGATGCCCACGCCGAGCCCGATCATGGCTGCGACCACCGGACCGGAGGTGCCGATCGTCACCCAGTTGGTGAGCAGTTCGATCACCGCCAGGCCGAGGCCCAGCGCCATCAGTGCCGTGACGATCGGCACCACCATGGCGAAGAGCGACCCGAACGCGACCAGCAGGACGACGACTGCGGCAATGAGCCCGTAGACCTCGCTACCCGAGGGGCCGGACTCCGTCTGCACCGCCGGGCCGCCGTACTCGACCTCCAAACCCATGTCCCGCAGCGGGTCGAACGACGCCTGCGCCTGCTCCACCGCGCCCTCCGGGATGTCCTTGGCGCGTTCGGTGAACCGCACGGTGGCGATCGCGGTGCGGCCGTCGTCGGAGACCAGGCGCTGGCCGGGACCGTACGGGGACTGCGCGGCGGCAACGTCGGGATCCGCGCGCACCTCCGACAGCGTGGCGTCGACCGCGCCCCGGACCTCGGGCGAGGTCACGCCGTCGTCGCTGTGGATGACGACCTGCATGCCGTCCCCCGACATGTCGGGGAACCGCTCCCGCAGCGTGTCGTACGCCGCCTGCGAATCGGTGTTCGAGAGGGTGAGGTCGTTCGTGAACGAACCGCCGTACTGATGGCCGGCTGCCACGGCGCCGAGCAGCAGTACGGCCCAGGTGATCACCACCAGCCATCGGTGTCGTACCGAGAACCGACCGAGTGCAGCAAGCAAGGCTGAACCTCCTGAACGGGACGGGGTGCGGGCACAAGCCCACATCCCCGAGGGGATTGATGTCCGGAACGAGACACGTGTCTAGACAAACGATACACACGTGTTCAAGCAGCAGTCCTGCCCGCCGGGGCCGTGGGGGATCAGGGGATGCGCCTGGCGTAGATTTGTGGTCAGTTGACCGTCACGGCGTGCTCCGGACCGCGCGACCGGCTTGGAGGAGAGCGACATGGCCGTACGCCCACCCGGCTTCGGCCGCGTCGGTGCCGACCTGCGCGAACGGGCCCGCGACCGGCTGCTGGACACCGCGCTGCGGCTGTTCGTCGAACGCGGCTACGTGGGCGTACGGGTGGAGGACATCGCAAAGGCGGCCGGCGTCTCCCGCGCCACCTTCTACAAGCACTTCTCTGAGCGCGAGGAGATCCTCGCCGAACTCTTCGCCCGACTGCTGGGCCGGGAGCCGGTGGCCGCGCCACCGGGGCCGCCCGCCGACGCGCTACCTCGCATCCGAGGTCTCCTCGCCGACGCGGCGACCCGCATGGTGGCCAACGAACAGCTCGCCAGATTCGTCTACACCCTGCCCATCCGGCATGCCAGCCTGCTGGGCCAGGGAGCCCGCCCGCCCGTCCTAGGGGTGGTGGAACGCATGATCGAGGAGGGTGCGGCGGCTCGCGTCGTCCGCACCGACATCCCGCCGGCGCTGATCACCGCACACATCGCGCGGACCTTCGAGGCCGCCATGCGCGACTGGGCTGAGGGTCGGGCGGCGGACGTCGCGTCGCACCTAACGCTCCTGCTCGACCTGGCGTTCCAGGGCGTCGAGGCGGCGCGGTAGCGAAGGCGCGTTCCGTCGGACGGGCACGCCCGACAGAGCCGGCCGGCATCCCCGACGCTGACGCCTGCCCGACCGGCAGGTCCCTCTGGAGGTCCACCGCGGGTCCGCCAGCCGGCTGCTCTAGCGCGCTTCGCGGAGTCGGAATCTCCACTGATAGTGGCTGATGTGGCGTAGCAGCCGATCGCTGCGCTGATGCCGCCGCGGTTCCACCGGGAGCGGTCCTGGTGGCGGAGCAGGACGAGTCGACCAGGGGGTCGAACCGGCCGGCGGTAGGGCCTGTGCAGCCGGATCAACGCCAGCAGTCCGGCGACCTCTGGCTCGCCCGGCCCAGCTGCGCCAAGAGGCTCGCCGTCGGCCTTGTCTTCTGATCCGCACACTGGGCGGTCCGGTCAGCGCCGAGCCGCCTGCGGGTGGGTCTCGTACATCCGCACCCAAGCGAGGAGGCCGGAGGCGGCGGTGAGCGCGGCGACGACCCAGATCGCGGCGCGGATGCCGGCGAGGTCGGCGACGGCTCCGGCGAGCAGGGCGCCGACGGCGAAGCCGCCGTCGCGCCACAGCCGGTAGACGCCGACGGCGCGGGCCCGCCAGGCGGGGTGGGCGACGTCGCCGACCGCGGCGAGCAGGGTGGGGTAGACGGCGGCGGTGCCGGCACCGAGCAGCATCGCAGCGGCGGCCCAGCCGGCGAAGCCGTCGGCGAGAGCGATCCAGGCCAGTGCAACGGCCTGGGCGAGCATCCCGGCGACGATGAACGGTTTACGGCCGTAGCGGTCGGATGCCTGTCCGGTGACGAGCTGCCCGAGCCCCCACACGGCGGGGTAGAGAGCGGCGAGGATGCCGATCCGGGTCAGGGGCAGTCCGGAGGTGGCGAACAGCAGCGGGAACAGGCCCCAGGCGAGGCCGTCGTTGAGGTTGTTGACCATGCCTGCCTGGCTGGCCGAGGAGAGCGCCGGTTCGCGCCAGGATGCCAGCGCGGCGACGCGGCCGGTGGACAGCCCGTAATGATGCTCGGCGTTGCCGGTGGTGTGGGTCGTGGCTTCCAGTCGGGCGTGACCGCGGGTCTCGCGTACGAAGGCCAGGGACAGGCCGAGGCCGAGGCCGGCGTAGGCGAGGGCGAGCAGGAATGGCGCTGGCCGCAGCCCGTGTTCGGCGGCGAGCCATCCGGTGACCAGGGCGGTCGTGGCCACGGCGAGGTAGCCGGCGGCCTCGTTGAGACCCATGGCCAGTCCTCGCCGGGCGGGGCCGGCGAGGTCGATCTTCATGATGACGGTGGTGGACCAGGCTAGGCCCTGGCTGATTCCGAGCAGGACGTTCGCGGCGACGACCCAGCCCCAGGACGGCGCCCAGATGATCATCAGGGGTACGGGGATGCCGGCGAGCCAGCCGGCGATCAGGACCGGTTTGCGGCCGTAGCGGTCGGACAGGGTGCCGGCGAAGAAGTTGGTGACGGCTTTGGTGGCGCCGAAGGCGAGGATGTAGGTCAGCGCCGCGGTGTAGGCGGCGAGGTGGAATTCCTGCTCGGCGAGCAGGGGCAGGACGGTGCGTTCGGAGCCGAGCAGCCCGCCGACGAGGGCGTTGACCGCGACGAGCAGGGTGAACTGCGCGGCGTTGGCCCGCAGACCCAGCCGAAGTACCGAGGTGCTCATACGTCCTCCTGAGCTAGTCGCCACGTCGCCGCCGGCGCCGAGCGCAGCGCCCGTAGGTCCCGCGGCGCGTCGACCGCAAGGGCTCGGCCGTCACCGATGTCGAGCAGGTGGGCGGCTTTGCCTAGCCCGTCGTCGACCGTCGGCATCAGCTGCGCTTCGATACCCCCGCGAACCATGGGGTTGTCCGACGGTGACGGTGGGGTGATCCCTGCATGCCTGTGGAGCAGAGGGAACCCCTGCTCACTGCGGGGCTTCCCGTCGGCGCAGGGTGATCCTCCATAAGCGGCGGGGTAGGCCGCCCTCCTCGAACTCGGTCACATCGAGCAGTGTGCAGCCCAGCGTGAGACGGTCGACCAGGGCGCGGTTGAAGAAGTGGACGATGAAGCCGCCGTTCTCGTACATGTCGTCGCCATGGGCGGTTCCGGCACCGTAGTGGGCGTCGCCCGTGTGCCGGACGGTGTAGACGTGCAGCCCGCCGGGGCGTAGCACACGCGCTACCTCTGCGGTGAGGTGGTCGAGCTCTGGCGTGGTCAGGGCCATGTTGAACAGCATGTGACTGTAGACCGCATCAACGCTGGTGTCCGGCACGGGCAACGTCTGGCGGACGTCGTGCGCCGTGGTCGTCAGCTGTGTCCCGTGACCTGACGCCGTCGCGGCTTGGTCCAGTTCGGCCAGGGCGTCGGAGGCGTAGTCCAGTGCCGTGACATTGAATCCAGCCCGTAGGAGAGCGAGGGTGTCTCGTCCCTGTCCTGCACCGAGTTCGAGCACGTCGGTCAATCCTTCGTGCCTGAAGAGGTCGATCGCGTAGACACCCGACGCGCTGGGATCCGTGCCGTACATCTGCGGGTTGGCCACGAAGGTGCTCTGCCAGTGCTCCAGCTGCCGGTCCAGCAGGTCCTTGCCCCTCGTCATCGGTGTTCCTCTCCTGGGGGCTCTATTCGCCGGGCGTCGGCAGGGTCTGGAAGCGGGCCCGGCCGGGCACTGTGCGGCGGTGGGGTCGGTTGTAACGCCATAAGCGGTATTGCGGGATCCGGAGGCTGGTGAGCCGACGCTGGACGCTGGTTACTTGTCGTCGCGACGAGATCGCTGCGAACAGCGATTTCAGTAAGCGCCCCGGTGGTCGCCACGGGCGACGCAGGGGGCGGGTGACCGCGGGCCCAGCCTGCGGTCACCCGCTGCTGCGATATCCCCCGCTTAGCTCAGGCAGCGGCGGTGTCGAGCATCGTCTGCCAGGCGCCGTAGCCGCCGAGCAGGTCGGAGACGTCCGGCCGGCCGGCGTTGCGGAGCAGGCTCGCCGCGACCGAGGAGCGGTACCCGCCCGCGCAGTGCACGACGACGGGCCGATCGGCTGGCACCTCGTCGAGGCGGCGGGGCAGCTCGGCCAGCGGGATGTGCAGGGAGCCGTCGACGGCGCCCTGCTCACGCTCGCCGACGTTGCGGACGTCGAGCACGACCGGTGCCTTGGGCCGGTCCAGCGCGTCGCGCAGTTCCGTGGCGGTCAGCCGGCTCGCGCGGCTCATGTCCGCGGCCATCTCGAGGAACGCGCCTTCGGGCTCGCGGAGGTAGCCGACGACGTGGTCGAAGCCGATCCGGGCGAGGCGCACGACGATCTCCTCCTCCCGGTCCTGCGGGGCGACCACGAGGACCTTGCGGTCCGGCGCGATCACGCTGCCGGCGGTCTCGGCGAACCGGCCGTCGGCGGGGATGTTGATGGACCCCCGCACGTGGGCCGTGCCGAACTCCTGCGGGTCGCGGGCGTCCACCACGACCGCGCCCTCGGCACGGGCTTCGGCGAACTCCGCGGCGTTGAGCGGCCGCGGCGCCCTGGTGTGGTCGAACAGCTCGCGGGCCTTGCGGTTGAGTACCGCGTCGAAGGCGAAGTAGCCGGGCGCGGAAGGCTGCCCGCCGGTGACCAGGGCGAGGAACTGCTCCTCGCTCATCGGCGCGCAGGCGTAGTTGGTGCGGCGTTGCTCGCCGATGGTGGACTGCCGCTCGGTGGAGAGGTTCTTGCCGCAGGCCGAGCCCGCCCCGTGGGCCGGGAAGACGCGGACCTCGTCGGGCAGGCCCATGAGCTTGCGCTGCACGCTGTCGTAGAGCATTCGGCCCAGTTCGTCGGCGGTGACGCCGAGCGAGGCGAGCAGGTCCGGCCGGCCGACGTCGCCGATGAAGAGGGCGTCGCCGGTCATCACGCCGTACGGCACGGTGTCGTCGGCGTGCCCATATACGAGGATGCTGATGGACTCCGGAGTGTGGCCCGGCGTTTCCATGATCTCCAGGGTTACGTCACCGAGGCTGATCCGCTCGCCGTCGTGGAGCTTGCGGCTCGGGTACTCGGTCTCGGCCCGGTGGCCGTAGCCGATCCACGCGCCGGTGGCCGCCGCGACCTCGAGGTGCCCGGCGAGGAAGTCCGCGTGGAAGTGGGTGTTGATGACGCCCTCGATGGTGAGGCCGTGGGCCCGCGCGTCGGTCAGGTACTCGTCGATGTCCCGGCGGGGGTCGACGAGCACGGCCCGCCCGGTGCTCTCGTCGGCGATCAGGTACGACGCCTGGGACAGGCAGTCCAGGTAGTACTGGGTGAACAGCATGGTGTTGCACTCCTTTGCAGTGATGGCCAGCGATGTAATCACGATAGCTCATACCCCGGGGGGTATCCACCAGGCCGAAGGTCCCGGATCCTCGGGACCTTCGCAGCGGGCTGCGGCCCGCCAGGCGAGGCCCTCAGGTCAGGCGTCCGGGCCGCCCACCCTTGGCCTGGAGTGCCATTCCGGCCTGGCCCCAGGCCCGCATCCCGCCGGTCAGGTTGTAGATCTCGTTGTGGCCGTGGGCGAGCAGCGCGGCTGCCTGCCGCGAGCGCGCCCCCGACCGGCACACGGTGATCACCGGGCGGTCGGCCGGCACCTCCCTGACACGGCCAGCGAGCTGGCCGAGCGGGATGTGCCGGGCCCGGGGCGCGTGGCCGGCGCGCCACTCGGCTGGCTCCCGAACGTCGAGCAGCAGCCCGCCCCCGGCGACCAGCGCCGCCGCCTCCTCCGGCCCGACGGAGGCGTAGGACTTTCGGAAGACCTTCTTCAGCAGTCGCCCGAGCTTCACGCGTTCGCGCCCTTCACGACGGCGCGACCGCTACGCGCCCACGCGCCGGTGCCGCCGGCGACCGACCGGGCGTCGATGCCGCCGCGGGCCAGGAACTGCGCCGCGGCCAGGCTGCGGTTGCCGCTGGCGCAGATGACGTAGACCGGGCGGTTGCGGGGAAGGTCCCCGACCACCGCGGGCAACTGCGCCAGCGGCACCGAGCGGGCACCGGGCACGTGACCCTCGACGTACTCGAACGGTTCCCGGACGTCCACCACCGCAGCACCGTCGGCGTGCGCGGCGGCGAAGTCTGTCAGGTTCACCTCCCGCATCTCATCCTCCGATCCTTATACCCAGGGGGGTATAGGTGACCATAGCGCGCCTGGGTCGATCCGGCATCCGTGTGGCATGGGTGTGAGCGATACGACCAGGGGAAATAAATACCCAGGGGGGTATGTTGACCTGGGCGAGAGCATTCCCGAGATGCGGAGGTTGGACATGGCGAGCGTGGCGCTGACCGGTGCGGACTTCGAGGAGACCGTGACCCGGAACGGGATTGTGCTGGTCGACTTCTGGGCGAGCTGGTGCGGCCCCTGCCGCAGCTTCGCGCCGGTCTTCGAACAGACCAGCGAGAAGCACCAGGACATTGTGTTCGGCAAGGTGGACACCGAGGCGGAGCACAACCTCGCCGCGGCAGCCCAGGTCCGGTCCATCCCGACGCTGATGGCCTTCCGGGACGGCATACTGGTCTTCTCCCAGCCGGGTGCGCTGCCGGCCCGCGCGCTGGAGCAGGTGATCCAGGCGGTTCGTGACCTCGACATGGACGAGGTACGGGCCAAGATCTCCGGGCAGGCCGTCAGCCGCTGACGGAGCGACGGCGCAGGGGGTGCGGGCGAGCGCACCCCCTGCCGCATCTCATCCCGAGAGCGCGTTCAGCGCCGCGCGCAGTCGCCGGGTCGCCTCGTCAGCGACCGCCCGCAGTTCGGCCGCGTCGCTGAGCTGCACCATCACCTGCGGATCGAGCGCCTGCACCAGGGTGGCGTCCGGACCGTCGGCGCGGACCACGACGTTGCACGGCAGGAGCAGGCCGATGTTTCGGTCGGCCTCCATGGCGCGGTGCGCCAGGGGCGGGTTGCAGGCGCCCAGGATGACGTACTCCTCCATGTCGACCCCGAGCTTCTCGCGCAGCGTTGACCGCATGTCGATCTCGGTCAGCACCCCGAAGCCCTGGTCCTTCAGCGTGGCCCGGACCCGTTCGACGGTCGGGGTGAACCCGGCGGGCAGCCGGATGGTCATCGCGTAGCTCATGCTCTGCTCTCCCTCACTTGAGATGGTGCCGGCCGCGAACGACCGGCGTGGGTGATTTGGCAAAGCCGTGCCGGGCCAGTCAGGCACGGCCGCGCAGCATGCCGTGCCAGTACAGCGCCGGAAGCCCGTAGCGCTTGAGCAGCCACATGTCGTAGCGCGGCTTCATCGTGTCGATGAACGGGAAGCTGGGCTTCGGCTTGAGCCGGTAGTCGAACTCGGCCAGCAGCATCCGGTTGTGGGCGGTGACCAGCGGGCAGGAGGTGTAGCCGTCGTAGCGGGCCGGCAGCGGCTTGCTCCGGCGCGCGGCGAGCATGTTGGCCACCACCACCGGCGCCTGCTTGCGAATGGCAGCTCCGGTCTTGGAGGTGGGCAGGCTCGCCACGTCACCGAGCGCGAAGACGTCCGGCCAGCGGGTGCCCTGGAGGGTGTACTGGTCGACCGCCAGGTAGCCGAAAGGGCTGGCGGGATCGGCGAGGGCGCTGTCCTTGAGCCAGTCCGGCGCGCTCTGTGGCGGTACGGCGTGCAGCAGGTCGTAGTCGATCGTCTCCTTGGTGCCGGACTTGTTGTCGAGGATGACCGCGCGCCGGCTGTCGCCGTCGACCTCGACCAGCTGGGACTCGTACCGGACCTCGATGCCGTAGTCCGCGACGATCCTTTCCAGTGCCTTCGCCCAGTCCGGCTGGCTGAATATGGTCGGTGTGGGCAGCACCATGATGATCCGGGTCGTGTCCAGCAGCCCCTGGCGGCGCCACCAGTCTGCGGCCAGGTAGGCGATCTTCTGGGGGGCGCCGCCGCACTTGATCGGCCCGGTTGGCATGGTGAAGATCGCCGTGCCGCCGCGCACCTTCCGGATGAACTCCCAGGTGCGTGGTGCGAGGTCGTACCGGTAGTTGCTCGACACCCCGTTCCGCCCGAGCGATTCGGCCAGGCCGGGCACGGCGTCGAAGTCGAGCTGCAGCCCGGGGGCCATGACGAGCTGGTCGTAGGCGACCGTGTCGCCGCTGGCGAGCGTGACGGTCCGGTTGTCCGGGTCGACGCCAGCCGCCCGGTCCCGGATCCAGGTCACGCCCTTGGCGATGAGCTTGCCTTGCGGCCGTACGGTTTCGCCCGCCTTGACGAGGCCGCTTCCCACCAGGGTCCACAGCGGCTGGTAGTAGTGGTGCTCGGACGGCTCGACCAGGGCGATGTCGGTGACGCCCTGGCGACGTAGCCGCGCGGCCACGCTGATACCGGCGGTGCCACCGCCGACGATGACCACCTGATGATGCCGGACCGTAGTCATGGAACCTCCCAGGTAATAGAACGGCGACCGCCGGGCGTACGGCGCCGAGGGGCGAGGAATGCGCCGGCGACCTTCTGGGTTAATGATACCCGCGGGGGTATCCCACCTGGCAATAATTACCCCCGGGGGTATGATGGAGTGCGAGAGGTGGCGCGATGAATCTTCGACCTGAAATGACCAGTGAGGCCTTGACCCGGCTCAAGCGGGCGCGGGGACAGCTGAACGCGGTCATCGAGATGATGGAAAGTGGTCAGGACTGCCGCGAGGCGCTGACCCAGCTCGCGGCGGCGTCCAAGGCGATCGACCGGGCCGGGTACAAGATCATAGCCTCGGGCATGCGGTACTGCGAGGCCGTGCGCGAGCGCGGCGAGGTGCCGGAGATGTCCGAGGAGGAGCTGGAGAAGCTTTTCCTGGCCCTCGCCTGATCGGGCGACCCGCCCGTGCCGCCCATCGGCGGGGCGGGCGGGTAACCGTTCCAAATTAGCGGGGCAGCATTCTGCCTCCCATATACCCCGCCGGGTATATAGTCTTTGAAGGGAGTACGACAGTGACGCTTGAGGTGTCCGTTATCGCGACGTCGTCCCTCGGCGACCGGAGCTACCTGGCTTCGGACGGCACGGTGGCGATCGTGGTCGACCCGCAGCGCGACATCGACAGGGTCATGTACCTCGCCGGCGAGAAGGGCGTACGGATCACGCACGTGGTCGAGACGCACATCCACAACGACTACGTCTCCGGCGGGCTCGAGCTTGCCCGTGTGACCGGTGCTCACTACCTGGTGGCCGCGGCCGACGAGGTCGGGTTCGACCGGATGCCGGTTTCCGACGGTGACCAGGTTCCGGTCTCGGACTCACTGCGGCTGCGGGTGATCGCGACGCCGGGTCACACCTTCCACCACCTGTCGTACGTCCTCGACGAGTCGACCGAGGGCGGTTGGTGGCCCGCCGGTGTCTTCACCGGCGGCTCGCTGCTCTTCGGCACGACGGGGCGTACCGACCTGCTCGGCAAGGAGCACGCGCACGAACTCGCCCACCACCAGCACGCCTCCGCGAAGCGGCTGGCCGACCTGCTGCCCGACGGGGCCGAGGTGTGGCCGACCCACGGATTCGGCAGCTTCTGTTCGGCCAGCCAGTCGGACGCGCCCGAGTCGACGATCGGCCGTGAGAAGGCGGCCAACCCTGCCCTCAGGCTGGCCGCGGACGAGTTCGTGAGCGAGACCCTCGCCGGCCTCGACGCATACCCGGCGTACTACGCCCACATGGGAGTGGCCAACTTCGCTGGCCCGGCGCCGGTCGACCTGACGCCGGTCACCCGGGCCGACGCCGCCGAACTGCGCGAGCGGATCGCCGACGGGCAGTGGGTCGTCGACCTGCGGCATCGCAAGGCGTACGCCTCATCGCACGTGGCCGGCACGGTCAGCCTGGGCCTGGACGGGCCGATGTCGACCTGGCTGGGTTGGATGATCGACTGGGGTGTGCCAATCACCCTGCTGGCCGAGACGCCGGAGCAGGTCGCCGACGCCCAGCGCGAGCTGGTCCGCATCGGCATTGACCGACCTGCCGCGCAGGCCACCGGCCATCCGGAGAAGTGGGTGACCAAGCCAGAGGAGCTTCGGGAGGTGCGGCTCTCGGACTTCCCGGCGCTGGCCGCGGCGCGCGTGGGCAACACGCCCGCCGGGCTGCCCGCCCCGGATGTGGTCCTCGACGTGCGGATGACCAACGAGTGGCGCACCAGCCACATCGTCGGCGCCCTGCATATTCCGCTGCCCGACCTGCCCAAGCGACTCGCTGACGTACCCGCCGGCGCTGTCTGGGTGCACTGCGGCTCCGGCTACCGGGCTACCGCCGCAGCGTCGCTGCTGGCCAACGCCGGCCGCGAGGTCGTCGTCATCGACGACAAGTTCGACCAGGCCGGTGATGCCGGTCTGGAGATGGCCAGCAGCACCTGACCGATCAGCGTTCCACCGGCCGGTGCCAGCGGGCGCCGGCCGGCCCCCAAACGTGTGATGAACGAGGAAAGCGGCGGAGTAGGAATCGACTGTTCCCGAGGTTAGGACAAGCAGGTCCGCGCCGTTGACCGTGAGTTCCCACCGATTGATGAACCTGGTGTCAGCGTGGACCACCCCACCGATCGCGGCACCCGGACCGGTCGCCCGCCGCGTCTGACAACATGAAAGAACTCCCTGCCAGCGCGGCCACCGCATCCGGGCCAAGCTCTCGAGGTAGGTCCCGGACTGTCGCGCTCCTCGGCACTTGATCCTCCGGCGTGAGGCCGGAAGTCCGATCGCCTGGGGTGGCCCTGCGGTTTGTCCTGGTCACGGCCCGCCTCCACGCGACGACAGGTATTACCGGCTCGTCGCCTCGGTTGTTACCCGCTTGCCGTGTCGAATCACGCGATTTGTGGGCGTGGCGCTTGGGCCAGCAGGCGGAATCAGGCGTGGCCGCCGGGCCGCATCGTCCGAGAATCGGTCGAGCTCATTCGGGCCGAGGCAACCATGTCGGCGTGTGAGCGATACTCGGGGGAGCTGCGTGGGGACTTCCCCACGGTGTGCCGCCGAAGCAGATCGTGGTTACGCGAGCGACAGGAACAGCTTCTCCATCTGGTCGAGATTGGCCTTCTGGTCCTCGCCCGGGGCGCCGCTGACGCACTGCTGCAGCCCGCTGGCGATGATCTTGAAACCGGCTCGGTCCAGTGCTCGCGACACCGCTGCCAGCTGCGTCACCACCTCGGCGCAGTCTCGACCGTCTTCAAGCATGCCGATGACGCCGCGGATCTGGCCTTCGGCACGGCGAAGCCGCTTGATCACGTCACCGACCGCATTTTCGTCGACCTGCACCTGCAGCCCCTCTCTACGCGCGACGTCAACCATACACCCCGCCGGGTATGCGTCGTCGCATGTTAAGATCGCCACGACATATACCCGGGGGGGTAATTGGGGAGGTCATCTATCATGGTCGAAGTTGATCTCGTGACCTTTGCCGCCGCGCATTCCGAAGGCGCGGTGGTGATCGACGTCCGAGAGCCGCACGAGTACATGGCCGGGCACGTGGCCGACGCACGCCTGGTTCCGCTGGGGCACTTGCCGGCATACGCCGCTGAGATTCCCCGCGGTGAGCCGGTGTTTGTGATCTGCTCCAACGGGAACCGCAGTGGCATTGCGAGTGACTACCTGGATCGCCTTGGCGTGAGGGCCTATGCCGTCGCAGGCGGTACCACTGCCTGGCAGCAGGCAGGCCGCCTGCTGGTGACCGGCCCACGCCCGAGAGCCGCCTAACCAGGCAGCAGGCCCAAGGCACGGAAGGTTGAGCCAGTATCTGCGGTGCTTGCGCTTCGACCCGCCGTCTTCAACCTGTTCACAGCCCCCGCAGCCTGGCCCAGGTCGGATAGCCGCTGCGGAGCGGCCAACATCAACATCGAGGAGCAAACATGGCTGCCGCGAGCGCGTGCTGGCGCGGGTTGGGTTGAGCCCATGGCGCTGTTTCGTCCGCGACCGGACCGTCCCGCGCTGCACGAGGTGGGGAAGACGCCGGACTACCGCTTCAGCTTGGCCAACGAGCGTACGTTCCTCGCTTGGGTCCGTACGTCGCTAGCGCTGCTGGCAGGTGGTGTGGCCGTCGTTCAGATCGTGCCGGATTTCGCGTTCGCGGGTGCCCGGCACCTGCTCGGGATCATCCTCATTCTGCTGGCGATCGTCATAGCCGCCACGAGCTACGCCCGGTGGGAACGCCGCGAGCGGGCGATCCGGCTCGGCGAGTCGCTGCCGCCGTCGGTGCTTCCGCGGGTGGTCGGTGTTGGGCTGGCCGTGGTGATGGTGTTGGCGCTGGGCTTCCTGCTATTGGAAGTGGTGCGGGGACAAGGATGAGGCGCCGCCAGCCCGCACATCCACGGGAGGTCGTCGACGCGGGCCTGCAGAGCGAACGCACGTATCTCGCCTGGCAGCGCACGGCCCTGGCCTTTGCGGGAGTCGGCGCGTTGCTTTTCTACAGCGCTGTGTCCCATGGGCCGGCCCTCGCCATCCCCGGCGGGCTCGGACTGCTCGTCGGGACTTTCCTGTTCACCCGGGGGCAACGGCGTTACCGCATGACGGTGGAGTTGGCGCGTTCGGGGCGCATTGCGCTGGACCGCTCGATGGTGGCCGGAGTCGCGACGGCGGCGACACTGCTGGCCGTGGCTTGCCTCGGCGCTCTGCTCGCAACGGCGTGACCTCAGTCGCCGGCAGATCTCCGGCGGGAAGATCCCAGCGGGGAGCCGTCGGCGACCGCCATCTGATACGCGGTGTGGGGTGTCCATTTCGCGACGACGCTGAAGCGGTCACCGCGCACGAGAGTCTCGCGCCACTCGGCCGGGTTACCGGTTACGCGACCGATCCGTTCGATGGCTAGCAGCGCCACGCCTCGGCCCAGGCCGAGCAGGCGGCGTTGATCTGCGGTGGGCGTGACGGCATGGATGCGCTCCTGGCCCTCGGTGATCCGTACGCCGCCGAGGCTGGCGAGTTCGGCGTAGACGCCGGTCGCAGTCAGGTTCGCCTCCAGTAGGGGCCGGGCGAGCGAGGCCAGCAGCCAGGTGCGGTCCAGGGCGAGTGGCTGCTCGTCGGCATACCGCAGCCGCTCGAGGTACACGAACTCAGTGTCAGCGTCGATCCCCAGCCGAGCCGCGACCGTCGAATCCCGGCGCGACTCCCGCGTGAGGACCTCGCTGCGCTGGCGCATGCCGCGCGCCTGCACCTCGCTGAACAGTGAGTACAGCGCACCGAGCGGCTGCTCGATGCGGGCTGTCTGCACGGCGGTGCGGCGCCCGCGTCCGGAGTCCAGAATCCCAACCTGGCGTAGCTGGCGCAGCGCCTCACGGACGGTGTGCCGGCTCACGTCGTATTCGTCGGCCAGCTCGTGCTCGCCGGGGAAGGCGCCACTGAAGGCGCTGGCCTCCAGCCGCCGCACGAGGTCTTCGTGCAGCTGTGCCCAGAGGGGGAGAGGGCTGCTGCGGTCGAGGGGACGCGCCGACTTCGGGTCTGCCACAGGATCCAGTCATTCCGCGTGAGTTGTTCGGTTGACCGGACAAGCCTACCAGTCCTGGGGGTGCCACTCGCGGTCGCCGACGCCCCGGGTTGCAGTTGTCCGTTCATTCGTACATACTCGAAATCGATTACCCCCGGGGGTATGCACCGGGGGCTGAGAGGGGGGACCAAACTATGGATCTCGTGTCATTCCGCACCCCGGGCCTTGGCGACCAGACGTACCTGCTGACCCACGAGGGGCAAGGCATCCTGGTCGACCCGCAGCGCGATATCGACCGGTTCCTGTACGCAGCTGCCGATCGGGACGTCGAGTTGCGGTTCGTGCTGGAAACTCACCTGCACAACGACTACGTCTCCGGAGGTGAGCAGGCGGCGCTGCGTACCGGCGCTGAACTGGTGCTGCCCGCCGCGGCAGCTGCCGCCTACCCACATACCGCGGCGTTCCATCTGGAGGACATCAAGGCCGAGGGCCTGACGATCCGTCCGATCCACACCCCGGGCCACACCCCCGAGCACACCAGCTACCTGGTGCTCATCGACGGGGAGCCGGTTGCCGTGTTCTCCGGCGGCAGTTTGCTGGTCGCCTCGGCCGGCCGGCCGGACCTGCTGGGCCCGGCCCGCGCCCGGACCTTGGCGAAGCTGCAGCACGGCTCGTTGCACCGCCTCGCCGGCCTGCCCCGCGACATCGCCCTGCTTCCGACGCACGGTGAAGGCTCCTTCTGCACCGCCACCGGGGCCGGTCGCTACACCTCCACCATTGGCGAGGAGCTGGATGGCAACCCACTGCTGGCGGTCAGCAACGTGGAGCAGTTCGCCGACCATCTGCTCGCCGCGCCGATGCCGATCCCGGCGTTCTACCAGTACATGGGGCCGGCGAACACGCTGGGCGTACCGCCGATGCCGGCACTGGCCGTGCCCGAGCTCGACCTGACGGACCTGGCCGAACAGCCGGACGGGACGCAGGTGCTCGACTTCCGTCCCCGCACGGCACAGGCCGCCGGCTTCCTGCCCGGCTCGGTCGGGATCGAGTTCGCCAACGACTTCGGCAGCTGGGCCGGCTGGCTCCTGCCGTACCAGGCACCGATCGTCCTCGTGGCCGAGCCCGGCCAGGACATCACCGAGCCGGTCACCCAGCTGGCGCAGATCGGCATCGACACCGTGAGGGGAGTGGTTCGCGACCTCGGCGAGGCCGCAACCGACCAATTTGAACTGGTCGACGTGCCCACGTTTGTCGATCGGCTCGCTGACCCGGCCGCCCAGGTGCTCGACGTGCGGATGCCCAACGAACGTGCGGCCCTGCGGCTGGACGGAGCGGTGGAGCGCTTCCTGCCCGACCTGATCACCGAGGGCGTGCCCGCCGAGATCGACCCCGACCGCCCGGTGCTCGTCGCCTGCGGCAGCGGTCGACGCGCCGCCATCGCCGCCACGCTGCTGGCCCGCGACGGCTACCAGCCCGTCGTGCTGACCGGCGCCGGTGTCGCCGACGTGGTCGCCGCCCGCGCCCACTGACCGTCTCCGCTAGTCCCCGGCGGGGTGGATCCCTCCGCCCGCCGGGCCATCAGCCAACAACTGATCATGGAGTGCTACATGAACGCCAAGAACACATCGTCCGCCATCGACGTCGCCACCGCCCGCGCGCTGCTGGCCAACAACCCCGACACGTTGATCGTCGACGTCCGCACCCCCGGGGAGTTCGAGACTGCCCACGTCGCCGGCTCGATCAACCTGCCGCTGGACCAGGTCGACGCGCACCTGGGGCGGATCGTCAACGACGCCGGCGGCCGGCTGCTGCTGATGTGCCAGTCCGGCAACCGCGCGACTCAGGCCTGCACCAAGCTGGTCAACGCCGGGCTGTCCGGAGCCACCGTGATCACCGGCGGCATGAACGCCTGGATCACCGCGGGCGGTCCGGTCGAGCGCGGCCGTGAACGGTGGAGCCTGGAGCGCCAGGTCCGCCTGATCGCGGGCGGCATCGTCCTGCTGTCGGTCGTGGCCAGCATCTGGCTGCCACCAGCGCGGTTCGTGGCCGGCTTCATCGGGGCCGGTCTGACCTTCGCGGCGCTGACCAACACCTGCGCGATGGGCGCGATGCTGTCCCGACTGCCCTACAACCGCGGGGCAGGCTGCGACGTCAACGCCTCCCTCGCCCGGCTGCGTAATGAAGGGAGGCGCGCATGAGCGCGACCACGTACATCCAGCAGGACCGCTCCGGCCTGGCCCGGGTGCTGCCACTCTTCGGTTGGCTGCGCCGCTATGACCGGGTCACCCTGCGTTACGACCTGATCGCCGGCCTGACCGTGGCGGTCATGCTGGTACCGCAGAGCATGGCCTACGCCGCGCTGGCCGGCATGCCGCCGGTCACCGGCCTGTACGCCTCGATCGTGCCGCTGCTGGTCTACGCACTGCTGGGCACCTCCGGGTCCCTTGCCGTCGGGCCGGTGGCCATCACCGCGCTGATGACCAGCGCGGCACTGGCCCCCCTCGCCGACGGCAACCCGGCCCGGTACGCGGCGCTGGCCGGCCTGCTCGCCCTGTTGGTCGGTGCGATCCAGGCGCTGATGGGCGTGCTGCGCCTCGGTGTGCTGGTCAACTTCATGTCCCACTCGGTGCTATCCGGGTTCACCTCCGCCGCCGCGATCGTCATCGCCGCCAGCCAGATCAAGGACCTGTTCGGACTCAAGGCCGGCCGGGCGGAGACCTTCCCCGAGATCGTCGAATCGGTCTGGCACTCGGCGACCACCGCGCACGGGCTGACGATCCTTGTCTCGCTGGCCAGCGTCGCCGGACTCGTGCTGCTGCGCCGGTACGTGCCGAAACTGCCCGGCGCGCTGCTCATCGTCGCCGGGGTCACCGCGGTCAGCGCCGCGCTGTCCTTCGGCGAGCGCGGCGTGAAGATCCTCACCGACGTCCCCGGCGGGATCCCGGCACCCGCGCTGCCCGCGCTGTCCGCACAGGACATCCAGGCGCTGCTGCCGGCGGCCGTGGCCATCGCACTGGTGGCCTACATGGAGGGCATCGCCGTGGCCAAGGCCCTCGCCGCCAAGTCCCGCCAGCAGGTCAGCCCCAACCAGGAACTGGTGGCGGTCGGAGCGGCCAACGTCTCGGCCGGGCTGTTCCAGGCGTTCCCGGTGGCCGGCGGCTTCTCCCGCAGCGCGGTCAACTTCTCCGCCGGGGCTCGCACCCCGGTGGCCACCGTGTTGACCGCGGTGATGGTGGCGCTCACCGCGCTCGTGCTGACGCCCGCCTTCTACCACCTGCCCAAGGCCGTACTCGCGGCGATCGTCGTGGTAGCCGTACTCGGCCTGGTCGACCGCAAGGGGGCGGTCACCGCGTGGCGGGCCCGCCGGTCCGACGGCGTGACTCTGGCCCTGACGTTTTTGGTCACCCTGGTGTTCGGGGTCGAGCCCGGTCTCGCCGCCGGCGTGGCATTCAGCCTCGGGGTCTTCCTGTGGCGTTCCGCCCGGCCGCACACCGCCGAACTCGGCCGGGTGCCGGGCACCGACACGTACCGCAATGTCGCCCGGTACACCGGCCTGAGCACCGATCCCCGGGTCGCGGTCATCCGAGTGGACGGTCCGCTCTACTTCGCCAACGCCCAACTTCTCGAGGACCGGCTGCTCACACTGGCCGAACAGCGAGAGGGCCTGGAGGCCATCGTGCTCGACGCCAGCGCGATCAGCGACACCGACGCGGACGGTGCCCACGCCCTGGCCGAACTGCGCGAACGCGTCGCCGCGCGCGGCGTGGTCCTCCATCTGGCGACCGTTCGGGGGCCGGTGCGCGACCTGCTCGACCGGGCCGGCGTGTGGCGACCCATCCGCGATGCGGGTCACGTGCACCGTGACATCACCGACGCCCTTGCCGAGACCGGACACAAGGCGTCCATCCCGCGTCAGACGATGTCCGGGCCCGACCGACCGACCGTTTCCCAGGAGGTGCTGTAACCGTGCCTGACCGATTCGCCACCATGTTCACCTGCATCGACGGGCGGATCCAGCGACCCCTGGATGAGTGGGCGCGAAACCACCTCGATGTCGAATACCTCGACACGATCACCGAGCCCGGACCAGAGGCTGTGCTGGCCACGACCGGCGAGCGATGCCTGGACGTTCTCCTGGAGAAGGTACAGATCTCCCAGCGCGCCCACGGCAGCGCCACGCTGGTCATCGCCGGCCACGCCGACTGCGCCGGCAACCCCGTGTCCGCCGACGAGCACCGCAACCAGCTACGTCAGAGCCTGGCCCGACTCGCTGGACGGCTACCCAACACCAGGATCATCGCCGTCCACGCCGATCGTTGCGGCGAGCAATGCTGGGACCCCGAAATCGTCGCCGAGGTGTCTCCACCGTCCACCGACGCGCGGGCAGCGGCGTAGGGCGGGTCCGTCACCTACACGGAGCTGCCCGAGTCCAAGCGGTACGGCCCGCGGCGCCACGACCGGCGTCACCGGAGCGGAACACCCAGGCCGCGAGATGCAACGCCGCCGCCTGGTGGACACGTGGCCATGGCCTGGCCGCTGCGGGGCCGGAAGCCCTCCCGCCAGGCGGCCGTGCCCGTCCGGCGATCAGGAAATGACGGCGGCACCGACCGGCAGAGCCGAGGCCGACCACGGATAACCCGCCTCAGCCGCGGACCGTGGAGTCTGGCCTCGGCCCTGCCGGTGGTGGTGACACCGTGGATCGAAGCGGCGGCCTGGCGTCCCGCCGCCGCACCCCGTCCGGTCGACGCCTGACGCGGTGAACCGACGCGCCCCCGAGCGTTGCCGGCCGATCAGCCGCACATCGCCAGCGGAGCGTCCGGGCGTCGGATGCCAGCCCGGCGGACGGTTCAGGCGAGCCCGCGGGCAGCCCCCTGCGCTTCTCCTGCTCCCACTGGTCCGCACTTGTCCCCCGTCACGACTCCTGCCGGGACAGAGGCAGGGACTGCCGATGACGGTGTGCCCCGCGTCGCATAGGGCCGAGAGGCCTTACCGGGGGAGACGTTGGTTACGGTGGCAGGACAGATACCGGCGGGGGTAAAAGCGAGGAGTCATTTCCATTGGCCACCATCGCTGTAGAACGAGTCAGCATATGCTGTTCACCCAGTACTACCTGGACTGCCTGTCCCAGGCGTCGTACCTGATCGCCGGCGACACCACGAAGCGGGCGGTGCTGGTCGACCCGCGCCGGGACATCGACGAGTACCTCGACGACGCCCAGGCCCGCAGGCTAGCGGGGACGTGCCCGGCCGCGATGGGGTCCGGATCACCCCGGTCACGTTGGTCCGGCATCCACCGGGCCGGAACCATCGCGCCACCCGCTGCGACGGTCGCCGCGCTCACTGGCCTCCCGCCCGCGGAGCCGGTCGGCCAGCTCCCGCACCGCTGCGGCGAAGCGCTCATCCGACTCGCCAGGCCAGTGCCCAACTATCGGCGGCGGGACGCTGTCGCCGGCCGGGATAACCACGTCCCAGGGATCGCGCAGCCGCCGGTCCACCTTCCCGGCCGGGCCGGGCACGGCCGGCCGCTCCCCAAGACAGTGCGCGGAAAAGATCCAGCTGCCGATCGGGTCGGTGTCGCGCCACAGGTTCACCCACCGCCAGCCCAGCCGCTCACCCACCTCGTGCAGCGCCTCCTGGTTTACGTAAGCGGGAAAGAGGCGGGCGTAGAGACGACGCAGTGGCGAGGCGTAGGTGAGCAGGGCGACCCGTCGGCTGACGTGCGGCGGGAGTTGGAGCACGGTCGCGGCGAGCAGCACCGAGCCGTGGCTGTGCCCGGCGAGTAGCACGGGGTGGCCGCTATCGACGAGGTAGGTGATCCGCCGGGCCAGGTCGGTCACTGCCCGGTCCCCGTAGCACGGTGGGGCGAAAGGGTGGGCCGACCGCGGCCAGAAGGTGCCGAGGTCCCACACGACGCCGATGTAGCGGCGGAACCCGGCGGTGCGGTAAGCGAAGATGCCTGCGATCACCAGGCCGAGGACGATTGCCCCGATGAAGTAGCTGCCTATGGCGATATAGGAGTTCACCAAGTCGAGCGGGATTCCCGTGAAGCGCTCCACCACGTCGCCGGGATCGAGCCCGAGCAGGCCGGAGGTACTGGCGGCCAGGCCGAGCGCGGCAAACGGGGCGTACACCACGATGAGCGGCTCTAGCTGCTCGGTGAACCGGGCGCGGGCGATTGCCTTCTGCGCCTGCCGTAGCCGGGATACGGCCTCGGGCGGTGCCTGCGGAAAGTCGCGCGCCACGATCGCCGCGGCCGCCCGGAACCGACTCCGGCGGGAGATCAGTGCCACCAGTGCAGCGACGGCGAGTGCAGCGACCACCGCTAGGAAGAAGCCGAAGGTCGCCCACTCGTACGTCAGCGGCGGGCTGGTGGCCTGCCGCTCCTCCGCGGGCGCGTTGCGGTTCAACAGGTCGGACACCCGGTAGAGCAGTTCCGCGGAGAAGGCGACCGCCGTCACGGTCGCGACGGTGGCGATCACCGGTGCGCCCAGCCCGCGCACCGGCCCATCAATGCGCTTGCCGCCGCGTCGGCGGAGTACGGTGGCGGTACCGAGCGCAAGCAGCAACGCCGTCAGGCCGGCGAGTAGCCAAGCCACCGTCGCCCCGTACCCGGGGAGGCCCACGGTGGTCGGCCAAGGGTGCTGGCTGGTGAGCACGTGGACGAGCACGACGACGGTCAGCCCGCAGGCGAACGCCCGCAGCGCCCACGTTGTGCCGTCGATCCGCCTGTCGGGTGCCGGCCGGTCGATCAGCGGGTGCGCGCAAAGCAGGGCCAGGCCGGCGAGCAGCACCCCGGCGGTGGCCAGCCCCAGAGCGACGGTGACTAGCGAGGCGCGTGGGGCGGCCCGCGCGATGAGGAGGACGCCGTCCAGGGTCGCGAAGGAAGCGGCCACATGGATCGAGCGCAGTCGGCCTACCACTGGGGCGTCGTCCCGCTGTTCGACCACGGCGAGCCTGAGGGTGGAGGTTGCGCCGACCGGGTTGTGGAACGCCTCGAACGAAAAGCCCGGACGGGTGGCGAGCCACCAGACAAGGCCGATGGCGGCGATCGGGACGAGCGCGGACACCGCCAGCCGCAGCCCGGGCGGCCGGCCGCCGAGCCAAGACAGCCAGGCCCGCCCGGCCAGGCAGTGCGGCGACGCCAAGCACTTCCAGGCAACCAGGTCCACCGCCACCCCGACGAGGGTGAGCACGTAGAGCACGGTCAGGGTGAGCGCCAGCACCCGGCACAGCGCCCTTATCCCTGCACCCGAGCCGAAGCTGGCCGGACGCATCCAGATCGCCACGTTGCAGAGCATGAACGGCAACAGGAACACCAGGGACAAGGTCCGCACCGCCGTGCCGGATGGCAGGTCGCTCCAGCGGTACGCCTCCAGGCTCGCCCCGCCCGCCTCGGTGCTATCGGGGTAGCCAGGTCGCGGCCGGTAAAAACCCGCACGGCGGTCACCAGCCACTTGCTGGACGTGCGGTCGTTTCAGCACTTGGGCAGCGCCTGCGCCGGACACGCCGTGCACCCGCAACTCCACGACGTCGGGTGCCGCCGCCGCAGATGAGGGCACCGGTGCCTCCGACATCGCGCCCTCCGAGGTGGTCCCGGCGGTGCACCCGGCCGACCGGCCGTCGCCCACCAATGGCGGGCGACGGCTACCCGGCCTGCGACAAATCATTCCTGGTCCTAGCAGCCCCGGTGCCGCATGCCGGCGGCCCGGCCGATGACCGTGGTGTGGCCGGCCACCAGCCGGCCGTCTGCGGAGCGAGGACCGGCGCAAAGGCGCGTTCATGTTGAGCTGTGGAGTATCCGGAGGCAGATAACCGCGAAGGCCAGGCTCACGGGCCAGCGAGAAGCACCCGGACGTCGTCTTCGGCCAGGTGGACACCGAGGCCGAGGCGGAGCTGACCGCCGAGGCTCAGATCCTGTCCATCCCGACGCTGATGGCCTTCGCAGGACGGTTTCTGGTCTTCTCTCAGCCGGGCGCGCCGTCGGCATGGGCACTTGAGCATGATCCAGGCCGTCCGTGACCTCGACATGGACGAGGTGTGGGCGAAGATCCCCGGAGGCCCCGTCCGGGGCCCGGTCCTGCTCCGTAGGCCGCCAGCCGCTGACCGATGAGCGACGGCGCAGGGCGTGCGCGGATTTCCCGCACCCCCTGCCGTGTCTCAGCCGGAGAGCGCGTCCATTGCCGCACACAGCCGCCGGGTCGCCTCGTCCGCGACCGAGCGCAGCTCAGGTGCCTCGCTCAGCTGGACCATTACCTGCGGATCGAGCGCCTGCTGGACCGCTCAGCCATGGCTCTGCGCTCATCCACCCCGTAGAGATGGCCGACGATAAATTCAACCCGGAAGGCCCGGTTGACTGCATGGGCTCCGGTACCAGATCCATTCCGTTTATGCCGGGACCAGAGGGCCGGGATCCAGGAGAATGGAGCCGTGGCCTCGGACCAGGGAGCACTCCAGCGCCTGCGGGAGGCGCTCGTGCGAGTTCATGAGCGTGCCGTAGTGCACGACGATGACGGCCTCCACATAGCGGCCCACGACATTAGCCAGGCAGTCTGTGAGCTGGGACATCCGTGCCCCGAGGGGCCGGAATTCCGCGCCTGCCCCGTATGCGAGTCCCAGCCGGGCCAGCGCTGCATCAGCGTGCCCGGCCACGTCTTGCAGGACCACTACCACCCCGAGCGGTGTTCGCAGACGTGATCCACGCCTCCATTGCTCGTCGGAGGTGAGACGTGCGTAGCCGGGATCCGGGTGGGCGGCCGGAGATGGTGCGGCGAGAAAGCCGGGAGGCGTACGAGCGGCTTCGCACCTATTTCATCATTGCGGTCCAGGCAGGTGCGGCGGCCGGTCTGTCCTGGTTCATTGCGGACGACGTGCTGCACAACTCGCAGGCGTTGTTCGCACCCGCCGCCGCGATCGGCACGATCGCGGCAGCCCTTGGCAATCGGATCAGGCGAGCGGCGGAACTCATCGCCGGGGTGATCGTGGGGGTGTTGGCCGGACAGTTGATCATCGAAGTCATCGGGACGGGACCTATACAAACCGCCCTGATCGTGGCATTCGCGATCTCGTCGGTAGCCGTGATTCGTGGGGGTGGCGCCGTCATGGTGCACGCCGGAAGTACCGCCCTGCTGCTGGGAACGCTGGCTGCGGAACAATCACACCTGGCCGTGGCGCGGACCGTCAACGGGTTGATTGGAGGGGTGACGGCCATCGCCGTGGCGCTGCTGATCTTGCCGGCCAACCCCGTGCGCGTCGTACATCGCGCTGCCGGTCCGACGCTGGATATCTTCGCCCGTGATCTCACGGCTGTCGCTCAGGCGTTGAAGCAGCGTGACCTTCAGCGGGCCGAGGGCGCCTTGCAGGACTTGGTCGCGGCAGAGAAGGAAAGAAACAAGACGATCGAGATGGTCGCTGCGGCGGGGGAGATCGCGGTCCTCTCACCCTGGCGGTGGCGACGATTGAAGGTCCTGCGCCGGTACCAGCATGCCTCCGAGCACCTCCAATTCGCCTATTCGAACAGCCGGGAGGTGGCGCACTGGGTCGTATCGACGGTACGGCTGCGAGAGCCGATACCGGCCAGCCTTCCCGCGTCGATCGAGCACTTGGGCCAGGCGGTGAGGCTGCTGCATCGCGATTTCCTCGCCGGCCGAGAGCCCGACGCTTCACGGGCGCGGGCGCAACAGGCCATCGACGAAGTCAACGAAGGCTGCGCCGACGATGTCGAGTTCTGCGGGAAGGTCCTCGTTTCGCGACTGCGCCTTGCCATCAGCGAAGTGCTTCAAGCCTCCGGAACGCCAAAGGCAGAGGCGAATCAGCAGGCGGGGTTGGCGGCCGACGCAAGCTGAGCGAACACTTGCCTTTGTGATACCTGACGGCCCGGGGCGTGCCCGTTGAGTGGCCCTGCTTCGTCGGGAAACTACGCGAACCGGTACGTCCGCAGTAGCGAGCCAGCAGCTCAAGTGCGAGCCCACGTACCTCCTGGCTGTCGGCAGCGAGGGGTCGCGGGCTCGACACCTGAAGCGCCCACGACCAGGCAAACCGGCCCGGACCCGAGCGATCCGCCCGAGTCGCTGTGCACCTGTCCCGCCTGCAAGTTGAACGTTCGGCCGCAAGGCGGACCGATGCATACGTACCTTTTGGAAGGGGCGGTGTTACACGGGGGTAGGTGGCGTGGCCGAGGTGCGGGACGCGTTCGTCGAGTTGCAGGAGCGCCTCGGTAGGCCGGGAACACGAATGCTGGACCGGCTTCGGCAGGCGCAGGACGAGGATGGCCGGGTCGACGCGGAGGACCTGGAGCGGGCCGCTGGCGAGTTCGGCTGGCCGGTGGCGGCCGTGACGGGGGCGGCCTCGTACTACGCCGACTTCGCCGAGGGGCGCCGCGGTCGGCGTCATGTCCGCGTTTGCGAGGGAACCTCGTGCTTCGTGAGCACGCAGGGCCAGCATGTCGGACATCTCGAGCGGATGCTCGGCGTTCGTCTGGGTGAGTGCACCCCGGACGGGTCGGTGTCGCTGCAGGGCGTGCGGTGTCTCGGGCATTGCTACGACTCGCCGGCGGTTCTCGACGGGGAGCAACCGGGTAGTGGTGAGCTGCTCGGTGGGTTGTTCGGCGACCCGCGCGCTGCCGAGCGGCGGACGAGGCCTGGCTGGGCCGAGCCGTTGAAGATGCGGGCTGCCCGGATACCGTACGAGAGCGCGGTGGATCGTCCGGTGGTGCTGGCCGGATTGGTCGGCGATGAGGGCCCGTGGGAGGTGTGGCCGGGGGTCGTCGCTTCCGGGTCACCCGATCAGGTGCTGGCTGAGGTCTCCGCGTCGGGTCTGCGGGGGCGGGGTGGTGCCGGGTTCCCGGTGGCGAAGAAGTGGTCCGCGACCGCGAGGGAGCCCGCACCGCGGTATGTGGTGGCCAACGGCGACGAGGGCGATCCTGGCTCGTTCTGTGATCGACTGCTCATGGAGAGCGATCCGCACCGGATCCTGGAGGGCTTGGCGCTGGCGGGCCTCGCGGTGGGGGCGCGGCACGGTCTGATCCTCGTCCGGTCGGAGTACCCGGCGGCAGCCGAGAGGTTGCGCGCCGCGGTGGTGGTGGCGCGGGAGAACGGTCACCTGGGCAAGGGGATACACGGCTCAGACGTCGACTTCGACGTGGAGATTGTGCGGGGTGCCGGCTCGTATGTCGCCGGGGAAGAGACGGCATTGCTGCACGCCGTCGCCGGATTGCGGGCCGCCGTGCGGGCTCGCCCCCCTTACCCCACCAGCCACGGCTACCTCGGGCAGCCGACTGCCGTCAACAACGTGGAGACCCTGACGGCCGTACCGTGGATCGTCCGGCACGGCGGGGCGGCCTACGCCCGCCTCGGGCACCCGGACGAGCCCGGCACCAAGCTGGTCTGCCTCAGCCAGCTCTTCCGCCGCCCAGGCGTTTACGAGGTCGAGTACGGCGTGCCACTGCGCCACCTGGTCGAGAATCTCGGCGGCGGGCTGCGCGAGCCGCACACGCTGCGGGCGGTGCAGGTCGGCGGCCCGCTCGGCGGGTTCCTCACCCCGGATCAGCTGGATCTTCCGCTGCTGTCCCGGCCGCTCGCCCAGGCTGGTGTCGCGTTGGGACACGGCAGTCTGGTCGCGGTCGACTCGGCGATGCCTGCCGCCGCGATCCTGCGGCACGCGTGGGCGTTCGGGGCCGCGGAGAGCTGCGGGGCCTGTACGCCCTGCCGGGTGGGCGCCCGCCGCGGGGTCGAACTCGCCGAGCGCGTCGGGGAACCCGGTCAGGCCGAGGCGGCACTGGCCGCCCACGAACCGCTGCTTGAGGTGCTGACCGTGGCGAGCCTGTGCGCCTTCGGGCGCGGGGTGTCCTGCGCGGTCCGCAGCCTGCTGCGCGTCTACTCCGACGAGCTGCGCCGGACGGGCGAGTAGATGCAGCTGTCCGTCAACGACGTCAGTGCCGAGGTAGCCGACGGGGCCAGCGTGCTGGACGCCGTCAAGGCGGCCGGGGTGTTGGTGCCGACCCTCTGCTACGACGAGCGGCTCACCCCACAGGGGTCCTGCCGGGTCTGCCTGGTCGGCGTGACAGGACGGGCTGTGCCGGCCTGCACGACACCCGCCAGCGAGGGCATGGTGGTCCACACCGACGACCCGGCTGCTCGAAGCTCCGCTCAGCTCGCGCTCGAACTGCTCATCTCCCAGCTGCCCGCCAGGGCTCTCGACGTTCCCGCCGACCGCAGCGAACTGGTCCGTACCTGCGAGTACTTCGGCGTGACCGGGAGCCGGTTCGACGGGGCCACCCGAACGCGCGGCGTCGACCACTCCCACCCGTATGTGAAACTCGATCGGGACCTGTGCATCGCCTGCAACCGCTGCGTGCGGATGTGCGCGGAGGTCCAGGGCACCTTCGCACTCTCCCTGACCGGGCGCGGGTTCGACACTGTGGTCGCGGCCGGCACCGGCGGCGACTGGGTGTCCTCACCGTGCGTGGCCTGCGGCGGCTGCGTCGACACCTGCCCGAGCGGCGCCCTGTCCGAACCAGGGCTGCTCGAACCTCGCCCGATCAGCCGGACGACTACCACCACCTGCGGATACTGCGGGGTGGGATGCACCCTGCAGGTGCACGTACGCGACAACGAGGTCGCCGCCATCACCCCCATGCACGGCGCTCCCGTGAACCGTGGGCACGCCTGTATCAAGGGTCGCTTCGCGCATGCCTTCACCCGGTCCCGGGACCGGCTGACCACGCCCCTGATGCGTCGTGCCGGCCGGAACTCGCCACTGGAGCCCGCGTCCTGGGAGGAGGCGCTCACCGTCGTGGCGACCCGGCTCGCTGCGACCCGAGACCGGCACGGGCCGGAAGCGATCGGGATGATCTCGTCGGCCCGGGCCACCAACGAGGAGAACTATCTCGCCCAGAAGTTCGCCCGCGTCGTCCTCGGTACCAACAACGTCGACAACTGCTCCCGGCTCTGTCACGCCCCGTCGGCGGTCGGGCTGACCGCCTCGTTCGGTTACGCCGGTGGCACCAACTCGGTGGACGACCTCGACAGCACCGACTGCATCCTGATCGCGGGGGCGAACCCGACCGAGGCCCATCCGGTCATCGGGGCTCGGATCAAGCAACTGGTGCTGCGCGGCGCCCGGCTCGTCGTCATCGACCCGCGCCGGATCGACCTCGCCGAGATGGCCGACGTACACGTGCAGGCCAAACCCGGGTCGAACGTCGCCGTCTTCAACGGCCTCGCCCGGATCCTGCTCGACGAGGGCTATGCGGACCAGGAGTTCCTCCGCACGCGGGCCAGCGGGCTGGCGGAACTGACCGACCTGCTGCGCGACTACCCGGTGGACCACGCGGCCCGGGTTGCCGGGGTCCAGCCCGAAACACTCTCCATGGCAGCCCGCCTGTACGGGACCGCGCGACGCCCGGCGATCGTCTACGGGCTCGGCATCACCGAGCACGCCCACGGCACCGACGGGGTACGCACGCTGGCAAACCTGGCCATCCTGAAAGGTGCGGTCGGCACACCAGGCTGCTGCGGCGTGCTGTCGATGCGCGGGCAGAACAACGTCCAAGGCGCGTCGGACATGGGCGCCCTGCCGGACATGCTGCCCGGCTACCAGCGCGTCGCCGACGCCGACGTACGTGCCCGGTTCGGCGAGTCCTGGGGCGTGGCCGTGCGCGACCGGCCAGGGCTGCGCATCCTGGAGATGTTCGAGGCGGCCATTGCCGGCCGGGTGCGAGCCATGTACGTCATCGGGGAGGACATCGCGCAGACCGACCCCGACAGCGGAAACGTGCGCAAGGCCCTCGCTGCCTGCGACCTGGTCGTCAGCCACGATCTGTTTCTCTCCCGCACGGCCCAGCTCGCCGACGTGGTGTTCCCGGCGGTGTCCTTCCTCGAGAAGGACGGAACGTTCGTCAACTTCGATCGGCGGGTCCAGCGGGTCCGCCCGGCACTGACGCCACCCGGCCAGGCCAAGCCCGACTTCGACATCCTGCAACTACTTGCCCGGACGATGGGCGCCGAGCTCGGTTGCCCCACCCCGGCCGACGCCCTGGCCGAGTGCGCCACGCTGACTCCGACGTTCGCCGGCATCTCCCATGCCCGGCTTGACCGGGACGGGCCGCTGCACTGGCCGTGCCGCGCGGAGAACCAGCCCGGTGAAGGCCGTCTCTACCTGGACTCCTTCGCCACCCACGACGGGCGGGCCGCCCTGGCCGCGCGACCGTACCTGCCGCCGGGCGAACAGCCCGATGCCGCTTTCCCGTACGTTCTGATCACGGGTCGCCGGCTGGTGCACTACAACAGCGGCTCGATGAGCCGCCGCACCCCCAACATCGAGCTTTGCGCGCGGGAGGTGCTCGACCTCCACCCGGACGACGGTGCCCGGCTGCGGATCGCCGACGGAAACCTCGTCGAGGTGACCAGTCGCCGCGCAGCCGTGACCTTCTCCGTCCACCTGACCGACACGGTCGCCCCCGGTCAGCTGTTCACCGCCTTCAACTTTCCCGACACGCCCACGAACGACCTCACGTCCGACGTCGCGGAAACGGTCACGGGATGCCCCGAATACAAGGTGACGGCCGTATCGCTGCGTCCCGTCTGACTTGGCAGCCGGGTCGGAGGCGGCACGTTGCGCAGCACCGCCGGTCGCAACCCAGCAGGCGGTGTCGGCCGGCCCGCGGGTGGTGTTGTGTCGTTCCGGCTCGGTCGACTCGGAGCGCTTCCTGTGATTGTCTATTCCCACCAATGCTTGAAGAATCCGTCCCAGGACATGCTTGACGGTTGACCTTGGCTCCGAGAAGGCGTCGGGGTCGGCCACGATGCGGGGCGTGTCTAGCCGGTGGACACCGTAGGCCGCGGCGTCATGGACAGCGGTCGCCCTCCAGCACGAGCTGTGCCTCGTAGTCCGCGTCTGCGGACGGCTTTCCGAGCGACCTGATCGGCACATCGAAGCCTCGAGCCTCCCCGGTGCCGGGTGCCCGCACGTTGACGTAGAGCGTCTCGGTGTTCTCCCCTACCTGGACCACGCCGTCCTGATCACCGGCGCGCAACGTGACCCACCGGGTCGTGCTCTCACGCACGCTGTCCGCTTGGATCTCGACGTCGGCACCGCAGCGGTTGGCCGCGCCCACGCTGATGGCCTTCTGGCATCCGCCGAGGTTCAGCCCGATCGCCATAAACGCCAGGGCCGCGATCAACCGGTGCCGCGAGGAAGGCACCATGGCCAGCCTCGTGGTCGCACGGACTGTTGGTAGTTGGGACTGTGCGACCATCACTGGCCTCTCTGACGAGGAGACGACGCCAAAACCGCCCGATACCGCTGCCCCACGATCGACAACTTCACCAGCGACCGATCCCGGCTTCCCACAGCGCGATGCCCGCAATCATGACGCGGTGCACTTGCAGGCGGCGAGGAGGCCGCCGCGGCGTCGCGCGCGGCAGGGGCTTCGGTGATGTCACTGTGGTGGCGACGTTCATCAGGGCCGCAGGGCCCCGTGTGGGCCGATGAAGGCCGTGCGGCCCTACCGGCGGGCATCGTCGGAGCTGGACCATGAACTCGTCCGAGGAGGAGTCATGCGAAAACTCGTGAAGGGCCTGGCCGGCGGCGCCGCGCTGCTGGCAGCGCTCGCCTACAGCCCACCTGCCCGCCGGTGGTACCTCCGCCATGGCGCGACATCGGAGGAAGGTTCCCGGACGATGCCGGGAGACGAACTGCTGGCCGAGGCGGTCCTGGTGTCGACGCGGTCGATCACGATCGATGCGCCGCCGGCCGGGGTTTGGCCGTGGCTGGTACAGCCGCAACCGGATCAAAGTGCCGGGAACTTCACTCGCGCGCCGGGTGACTTACCGTGCCGTGATGGAGCCGGGCAGACTCGTGATGGAACGCAAGATGCTGGTCGAAATCCGGGACCGGGCCGAGTCCTGCGTCGCGGTGCGTGAACCGCTCTCCGCCTGACCGACGTGAAGACCAGGCAGGGCAGCTCCATCCGGCTATTTTCGGACTATTCGGCCCAGGGTGAGCCAGGGCGCTTCGGCGGCAGGGCACAGGCCTCTGGCCCGTTGGGCCGTTCGACACGACGGTGCGCAACCGGGCGTCGCGGTACCACCTCGTGATGGACGCGATCAACAACAGCAGACGCCTGCCGCGCGACGCCGCCAACCTGAGGGCCTGGTGCCAGAGCCAGCTCGAGCGGCATGAGGCGTACGTGGTGGAGCACTCGAGGACATGCCCGAGGTGCGGGACTGGTCGCTCGGTGACTGGGCGGCGCAGGGCTGACACCTCCACTCGACCCAGCGCGGCCGGTGACCCCATGACAGGAGCCTCTGTCGTTCGGTGCCGGCCGCGCCGGTGTCTCGTCCGTTCCTTCCGGGCGGGTTCTCGGCGTCCGCCCACGCGGCGAGGCGGTGGGTCAGGCGCGGACCGGGACCCGCTGCAGGCGGATCTGCCGGACGTCCCGGGCGAGTGGACCCGGTTCGCGGGCAGACCAGTCGATGTCCCGATAGGTTTGGTCCCTCAGGAGACCTGTGAGGAGACGCCGATGCGGGCCCTGCGGTTGCTCGACTGGAAGACGGAGCCGGTGCTGGTGGAGGTCGATGAGCCGATCCCCGGCCCGGGGCAGGTGGTGGTGCGCATCGGGGGCGCCGGCGCCTGTCACTCCGATCTGCACCTGATGCACGACTTCGAGGCCGGCGCCGTGCCCTGGAACCCGCCGTTCACGCTCGGGCACGAGAACGCCGGCTGGGTCCACGCTCTCGGCCAAGGGGTCACCGGGCTGGACATCGGTCAGCCGGTCGCTGTCTACGGCCCGTGGGGCTGCGGCACCTGCGCCCGATGCCAGTTGGGGATCGACCCGTACTGCGAGAACGTCGCCGCGGCGCCGGTGCCCGGCGGGGGCGGCGGTCTCGGCTTGGACGGCGGGATGGCCGAGTACATGCTGGTGCCCGACGCCCGGCACGTCGTCGCGCTGCCGGAAGGTTTGGACCCGGTGCTGGCGGCGCCGCTGACCGACGCAGGCCTGACCCCGTATCACGCCGTCCGGCGGTCCTGGGGCAAACTGCCGCCCGGCAGCACCGCCGTCGTGATCGGCGTCGGCGGGCTCGGCCATGTCGGCATTCAGATCCTCAAGGCGACCACGGCTGCGCGGGTCATCGCCGTCGACACCCGGGAGGCGGCGCTACGGCTGGCCGAGGAGTGCGGCGCCGACCTCACCCTGCCCTCCGGGCCGGACAGCGCTGAGGAGATCCGCCGGGCCACCGGCGGCCGGGGCGCCGACGTCATCCTGGACTTCGTCGGCGCCGACCCCACCCTGGCGCTCGGCGCGGCTGCCGCGCGCACCGTCGGGGATCTCACCATCGTCGGCATGGGCGGGGGAACCCTGCCGGTCGGCTTCTTCGCCGTGCCGTACGAGCTGAGTATTCAGACCACCTACTGGGGCAGCCGGCCGGAGCTGGAAGAGGTGCTCGATCTCGGCGCAAGGGGTCTCGTGAGGCCGAAGGCCAGCACGTATTCGCTCGACGACGCGCTCACCGCGTATCACAAGATGCGCGACGGCACGCTGGAGGGCCGGGCCGTCATCGTGCCGTGATCACCGACCCGGCCGGTGCCGCACGCCACGTCATCAGGCGCCCGGACCGGCCACGGCGGAGGTGTCGACGGTCTGCGGGGTGTCGAGCCGGGGAGTGTGCGGCGGCTCGGCGTGTGCCGGGTCGGCGATACCGAGCCGCATCGTGAGGTACGGGAAGCCGAGCCCGGACAGCAGCTGGCGCAGCGCCTGCCGGGTGCCGCCCACCTCCACCACCCCGCTGAGCGGGACCAGGGACACCCCGAGCCGGGTGGCGGTCAGCCAGACCGCCGACAAGCCTTCGCCGGCCCGCAGCCAGCTGTCAGGCTCGTCCTCGCTGCCCCAGAGCACACCGTAGACGGCGGCGCGGTCGTGTCCCGGGCCGATCGGCAGGGTGCCCGCACGACCGAAGTCCCGGGCCGGGACGGTGGTCCGCGGCGCCTCCTCGGGCAGCACCTCCGGCGGCAGCCCGGTGCCGGTGCCGGACCGGCTGGTCCAGTAGGCCAGCTCCTCGCGCAGCTGCGGGTCCTCCGCCTCGACCGTCGCGGCGTGCTGGGCGGCGCTGGCCAGCTGGAGCTTCTGATCGTCGTCGAGCACCTGGAGGTTCACGCCCTCCCGGGTCGCCGCGTCGGCGATCTCGCGCAGTGCCTCGACCGACACCGGCTCGTCGCTGACCGGCCGCCGGTCGCTGTGCCGGACCCGCATGCACTGCACGAGGTGCACCGCGTCCGGATCGACCCCGCCGTGGTGGAAGCCGGTGAGCCGGGCGAGCAGGTCGGGCTGGGCGGGATCGGGCAGCCGCTCCACCACCGGCGGCCAACCTTCCGCGGCCAGCGCCATCCGGGCGTGGTGCAGCGCGGCGCCGCAGCTGATGGTCAGCAGCCGGCCCTCCGGGTCCATGGCAGCGAGCTGGCGGTCCCGCACCATGCGCAGCTCGAGGCTGTCGGGCAGGACCGTCCAGCGCCACGGCTGGCTGTTGTGCACCGAGGGAGCATGGCCGGCGATCCCGGCGGCCTCCGCGAGGGCGGTGGTCAGGGGGCGGTCCCCGGCCGGCGTCTCGTGGCTCATCGTCACGACCTTTCCGTGTCTCCCCATCCTGCCCCACAGTGGCGGTGGCCGAGTGGGCTTGCCGTTCCATCCTCGGCGATCGTGGGACGCCTCGCACCGACCGCAGGTCACGCGGGGCCGCGGGAACCGTCCCGGATTACGCCGGTTGCCCGGTCCGGCGGTCCGCTCGTTGAGACGATCCGCAGGTGAGAGCCGAGCCCCGCGAGTGCCTGCCGGAGCGGCCGGTGCCGCGGCGCCGGGTGGACTGGCGGCAGTGGGCCCCGTTGACCCTGCTGACCCTGGCAGTGCTGGTCGGCGGCGGGTTGTGGTTCGCCGGGCTGCCGGGCGCGGCGCAGCTGGTCTGGGCGGCGGTGACCCTGGTGGCGCTGGTGCCGGCCGTCTGGTCGACGCTGCGGCAGCTGTGGCGCCGGCAGTTCGGGGTCGACGTGGTCGCCGTGCTGGCGCTGGTCGGCACGCTGCTGGTCCGCGAGTACCTGGCCGGTGCGGTGATCGCGGTGATGGTCGCCACCGGGCAGGCGCTGGAGGACTACGCCCAGCGCCGGGCCAGCCGTGACCTGCGTGCGCTGCTGGAACGCGCGCCCCGGCAGGCCCGGCGGCGTACCCCGGACGGCGGGATCGAGGTGGTGCCGCTGGACCGGGTGGTGGTGGGGGACCGGCTGGTGGTCGGCCCCGGCGACGTGGTGCCGGTGGACGGGACCGTCGAGGAGGCCGCCACGCTGGACGAGTCGGTGGTCACCGGCGAGTCGCAGCTGGTCACCCGCGGCGCCAGCGAGCAGGTGGTCAGCGGGGTGGTCAACGCCGGCGCCGGGTTCGGGCTGCGGGCCGGCAGGAGCGCGGCGGAGAGCACGTACGCCGGGATCGTCCGGCTGGCCGAGGAGGCCACCGCGCGCAAGGCCCCGATGGTCCGGCTGGCCGACCGGTACGCCGCCGCGTTCGTGCCGTTCACCCTGCTGCTGGCCGGGCTCGCCTGGCTGCTCACCGGCCAGTTTCTCCGGGCGGTGGCGGTGCTGGTGGTGGCCACCCCCTGCCCGCTGCTGCTGGCCACCCCGATCGCGATCGTCTCCGGGCTGTCCCGGGTGGCCCGGCGCGGTGTGCTGGTCCGCGACGGCGGGTCGCTGGAGCTGCTGGGCCGGGCCCGGACCCTGCTGATGGACAAGACCGGCACGCTCACCGCCGGCCGTCCCCGGGCCGCCGAGACGGTGGTCGCGCCCGGCGGCGACCGGGATGAGGTGCTGCGGCTGGCCGCCTCTGTCGAGCAGCTCTCTCCGCACGTGCTGGCCGCCGCCCTGGTCCGGCAGGCCCGTGAGCGAGGGCTGCCGCTGGCTGAGCCGAGCGACGTCACCGAGGAGCCGGGACGCGGGGTGACCGGCCGGGTGGACGGCCGCCTGGTCCGGGTCGGCCAGCTCGCCGGTGAGCCGCCGGAGTGGGCGCACCGGGTACGCGAGCGCGCCGAACTGGCCGGCCGCTCCACCGTCTGGGTCAGCGACGACCGCGGCCCGCTCGGGGCGATCCTGCTGGAGGACCCGGTACGCCCCGACGCCCGGCGCACCGTGCGGCGCCTGCGGGAGGCCGGGCTGCGCCGGCTGGTCATGGTCACCGGCGACCGACCGCGTACCGCCCGGCAGGTGGCGCAGATCGTGGGCGTGGACGACGTGATCGCCCAGTGCTCGCCGCAGGAGAAGGTGGCCCGGGTCCGGGAGGAGTCCGGCCGGGCGGTCACCGTGATGGTCGGCGACGGCGTCAACGACGCGCCGGCCCTGGCCGAGGCGCACGTCGGCGTGGCGATGGGCGCCACCGGGGCGACCGCCTCCGCCGACGTGGCCGACGCGGTGCTCACCGTGGACCGGCTGGACCGGCTCGCCGACGCCGTCGAGATCGCCCGGTACGCCCGCCGCATAGCGGTGCAGAGCGCCACCGTCGGCATGGGCCTGGCCGTCGTCGCGATGGTGGTCGCCGCCGCTGGCGCGGGCTGCCCCCGGTCGCCGGCGCGTTCCTCCAGGAGGGCATCGACGTGCTGGTGATTCTCAACGCGCTGCGCGCCCTCGGGGGCGGCCTGCGCCGCCGGGACGTCCCGGCGGAGACTCGGGAACTGCTCGACCGGTACGCCGGCGAACACGCCGGGGTACGGGACGTGCTGGACCGGCTGCGGGACACCGCCGACCTGGTGGCGACCCGCCCGGATGCGCCGGAGTGTCTACCGGCGCTGCGCGGGGTGCACCGCCGGCTGGTCGACGAGGTGCTGCCGCACGAGGCGGCCGAGGAACGGCAGCTCTACCCGGCACTGGCCGGCCCGCTCGGCAGCGAAGAGGCGACCTCGGCGATGAGCCGGACGCACGTGGAGATCAGCCGGCTGGTGGACCGGATCGAAGGTCACCTGGCCCAGGACCGGGACGGTCGGCTGCGTCGCGACGAGGTGCCCGACCTGCTGGCCGCGCTGTACGGGCTGGACGCCGTACTCCGGCTGCATCTGGCACAGCAGGAGGAGGACTTCTTCTCCCTCAATCCGGCCGACGGCGACGGGCGTTAGCCGCCACCATCTTCTCCCCACACCCCGGGACGACCGACCGGCCTGGAGCCTGGTTCGTTCCGGATGCATCCCGTTGACCATCTGATGTCGCGGCCGGTTGATGCAGTTCGCCCCTGGCTCTGCCCCGCACACCGCTGGCTCGCTCGTCCGGTCACCGTCCGACTCGCTCTCAGCTCGCGAAGCCGCTTGCCGCCAGGGCGTCGCCTGCTGCCCGCCGACCTACCTCGATCATCTCGACTGCACGATGGAACTCGTGCGACCCGGTTGGAGGCGGTTGGCGCCATCGGCAGCGGGTCCATCAGGCCGCCGTCGGCGAGGAGCCGGCCGTTGGCCATGACTGTCCGCCAACCGACCCCACAGCATCGATGGTGTGGGGGAGTAGCCGGCGGCTGGCACTGAGAACGGCGCCGTCGGGGCGGACGACGGCCACGCGGACACCCCCTGCCGCCAACCATCGATGCAGATCGCTGCCCGGTCGGGCAGTGACGAGAACGGCGCCGCGCCTTTCGATGTCGGCTCGTTGTGCGGCGGACAGCTCGGTGGACGTGACGATCGAGAACCGGCCTGCGGCCACGTCGTCGAAACGGCGGTCGCCGTCGATGACCGCGTTCGGGCACAGCCCGCCGGCGAGGCTGCGGCGCAGCCGCGGCCGCACCACCAGGTCGGAGCGGTGCAGCGGGGGTGTCCGGCTGTCCGTGGCCAGGTCCGTGAGGCCGGGTACGAGGTGCAGCCGCGGCGCCACGGCGCGGCGGATGATGTTGCCCAGCTCGCCGCCGGCCGTCATCGCGGTGCCGATCAGCCTCGCCAGCTTGATCATGGCCCGCGCGTGGTGCCTGCGTTCGATCTCGTACGTGTCGAGCACGGTCTCGGGCAGGGTCCCGCCGAGCACGCCGGCGAGTTTCCAGGCGAGGTTCATCGCATCGCGCAGCCCGGCACACATGCCCTGGCCGATGAACGGTGGGGTGAGGTGGGCGGCGTCGCCGAGCAGGAACACCCGCCGGTCGCGCCATCGGTCGGCGACCTGCGCGCGGAAGGTGTACTCGGCGACGCGGATGATCTCCAGCTCCGCGACGGGGATGTCCCCGGTCCACCGTGAGATCAACGGATGCAGCCGGGCCATGTCGCGGTAGTCGTCGGCAATCTCGCCGGGCGTCAGCTGGAACTCCCAGCGGTACCGAGTCTTCCCGACGCGCATGTAGGTGCCGGCGCGGGCCGGGTCGGAGAGTTGGTGCACGCCCTCCCACTGGCCGAGGTCGGCCTCCGTCGCCACGTCGATGACGAGCCAGCGTTGGGTGAAGCCCAGGTCCTGCATGGCGGCGCCGATCGCGGCCCTGGACAGGCTGTTTGCACCGTCGCAGGCCAGGACGTACGCCGCCCGGACCGACTCGTGCTCTCCCGTGGCGGTGTCGGTGACGTCGACCCGTACCCCGCTGACGTCCTGGCTCAGCGCGGTGACCTCGGCGTTGCCCCGGAACGTGACGGTGCCGTGCCGCTTCAGATTCCGGCGGAGGATCGTCTCCAGTTCCGGTTGATCGAACATGCTCCCCGGGGGGTAGCCGTGCCGGCCGGGCCCCGTGTCCCGCCGGAACTCGGCCAGCACCCGCATGTTCCGGTCGAGGAGGCGCAGACCCCGGTGCGGCCGGGAGATCGCGGCGAACTCGTCCCGGAGCCCGAGCCGCGCCAGGATGCGGTGGACCTCGTCGTCGAGGGCGACGGCCCGGGGCTGGGGATAGATCGACTCCCAGCGCTCGAGGACCAGGCACTCGACGCCGTACTGGGCGAGCAGCGTCGCGGCGGTGAGCCCGGTGGGGCCCGCGCCGACGATCACCACGGGAACGGTCCTCATTGGGCCGATACGAGGTGGAGGGCGAGGTAGACGGCGACGAGGAGTCCGCAGACGACGGCCGGGGCGTACTTCTGCGGGCCGTCTCCCTTGCGCAGGTGGACGACGAGGGCTCCGGCGAGCAGGAGCAGCAGCCCGGCGCCGGCGAGGGCGCCGATCAGCGGCTCGGTCAGGCCGATGAGCAGCCCGACCGCCCCGGCGACCTCGAGCACGCCGAGGCGGCGATAGGCGGCGACGGAGAAACCGGCCTCGGTGGCCAGCTCACGCGTGCGCGGCAAGGCGAGGATCTTGGCCGTGCCCAGGGCGAGGAAGACCAGCGCGAGGAGCACCGCGAGGATGGAAGCAGCGAGGGTCATGACACAACCACCAATCGCCATTCGATGGCATAACGGCCCAGAATCGCCTTGACGGCATCCTCGGCGGAGGTAGAAATCTTGACGGTGGCCACGATGGAGCTGCCCTCGATCGTGGCCTCGATGTCGTGCACGCCGGCGACCTCGTCGAGGGCCGCGCGGAGTTCCCGGTGGGCGGCGTCCGCCCGCAGCCCGAGCTTGTAGAGCTTGCCGACGGCGGTGACGGGCAGCTCGTCGAGGACCGTGACAGTCCTGGGCACGGCGGCCCGGTCGGGCACCCGCTCGCGCGCCCACGCGCCCAGTTCCTCCTCCGTGACCGTGGCGCCGGATGCGAGGGTGACGTAGGCGACGGGTACCTCGCCGGCGTGGACGTCGGGGCGTCCGACCGCGCTGGCCGCGGTGACCTGCGGGTGGGTCAGGAGCGCGTCCTCGATGGTGGCGGGGTCGATGTTGTGTCCGCCGCGGATGACGAGGTCCTTGGCGCGGCCCGCGAGATAGACGAAACCCTCCTCGTCGACGCGCGCGAGGTCGCCGGTGTCCAACCAGCCGTCGACCAGCTTGCCGAGTCCGTCCAGGACGTGGCCGTGCTCGTCGCGGTCGGTGACGTAGCCGGGAAAGACGGTCGGGCCGCTGATCGCCAGAATGCCCTTCTCGCCGACGGGCAGCTCGTCCCACGTCCCGTCCACGGCGACCACCCGCATCCGCTGGTAAGGCAGGCGCTGCCCGACCGAGCCCGGCCGCGGCACGTCGGGAAAGGTCCGCGCACTGGCGCAGGTCGCCTCGGTCAGCCCGTAGCCCTCGACCAGCGTGATCCCGGTGTTGGCCCGGAAGTTGTCCCGGACCGCGGCGGGCAGGGGCGAGGCCCCCACCATCGGAAACCGCAGGCTGCTGATGTCGGCGTCCACCGGGGACTGTGCCAGCACGGCGTACACCGTGGGCACCGCGCTCATGGCGGCAATCCGGTAGTGCTCGACGATCTTCCAGAACGCGCCGAAGAGCGCGGGCTCGCGGTAGCCGAGCGGGCCGGCCCACACGACGGTCTGCCCCTTGAACAGCGGTGCGAGCAGCGTGACCACGAGTGCGTTGACGTGGAACAGCGGGAGGGCCGCGAGGACCACGGTCTCCTGGTCGAAGAGGTTGCCGGCGGCCAGCATCCAGGCGTCGGTGACCTCGTTGGCGTGCGTGTGCGCGGCAAGTTTCGGGGTGCCGGTGGTGCCGCCGGTGTGGAACATCGCGGCCAGGTCTGCGGATCGGGGCAGCTCGCCGGTGAAGGCGGATGGATCCATGGCCGCGGCAAGCTCGCCGAGATAGCTGATGCGTACGCCGTCGACGACGGGAAGCGGCTCGGGCGCGCCCGTCGCCCCGGTGGGCCGGAGCACCAGGATCGCGTCGAGCAGGCCGTCGCGGGCGAGCGCCTGGGCCGTGTCCCACACGTCCGGCGCGAGCTCGGGCCCGGCCGTGACCAGCACCCGGGCGCCGGAGCGCCGAAGGAGTTCGGCGAGGTGCTGCCGCGACAAGCTGCCGGCCAGGGGTGCGGCGAGACCGGCGAGCTGCGCGGCCAGCGTCGCGGTGATCAGTTCGGCGCAGTTGGGGGACATCAGGGCGACCGCGCCACCCCGCCGCACCCCGAGGTCGTGCAGGAGGTTCGCGTACCGGTGGACGTCGGCCAGGAGCTCGGCGAAGGTACGGCGCAGCGGCTCACGCCAGCGGGCGGCGTCCGGCAGGACGGTGACCGCCGTACGGTCCGGCCAGCGCGTGGCCGCTCGCGCGAGCAACGCGTACGTCGATTCCGGCAGGCCCCGCGCCTCGAGCGGAACGGCCTCGATCGCGGCGAGGTCGGTGGGCGTGGCGTAGTCCGGCCACAGCAGGGGCCCGGTCATCGGGCGTACCTCACGACCGTGCGCTGGCGACCCAGATCGATCGCGCCGTCGTCGGTGGCGACGGTGGCCTCGACGACGTCGCCGTCCTTGAGGTACCTGGGGTTGCGAGCCTGGCCCTTGAAGAACATCTTCCACTTCACCGCGGGCGGCAGCAGCGAGGCGACGAACGCGAGCGGCTTCGGCGGTGCGCTCAGGGCCGTCCCGACGGGCGTGCCGGTCAGCAGCAGGTCCCCGGGGTCGACCCGCTGGAAGCGGGTCAGCGTCTGCAGCGCCCTGGCCGGGCGGTAGATCATGTCGGCGACGGTCATGTCCTGCCGGAGCTCGCCGTTGACCCACAGCTTCAGCCGGAGGTCGGTGAACCGCTTGAGTTCGTCGGCGTCGAGCAGCACCAGCGCGGGGCCGACCGGGGTGAAGGTCGGGTAGGACTTGGCCTCGTAGAACTGCGTCTTGGGCAACTGGACGTCACGTGCCGAGATGTCGTTGGTGACCACCAGGCCCGCGACGTACTCGGCCAGGTTGTCGTCGGTGACGGTCGTGCCGACCGGCAGTTCGCGGCCGAAGACCAGCCCGATCTCCACCTCGTAGTCCAGCAGCCGCACATGGGCGGGACGGACCACGTCGGCGAACGGCCCGGTGATCGAGCCGGAGGTCTTGCGGAAGAAGGTCAGCGGGACGGTTGCCGGATCTCCGCCGGTGTCCTTGACGTGTGAGGCGAAATTCGTCATCTGGGCGACGACGCGGCAGGGCGCCGTCACCGGGGAGACCAGCGCAAGGTCGTCCACCGGAACGGTGTCGCCGCTCGTCGCGGCCGCGACGAGCGCCGGCCGGTCGGCCAGCAGTTCGCTGGTGGTGGTGGCGCTGGTGTGCACCTTGGCGGCGCCGGTGGCGGTGAGCATCCACCAGGCGTCGGCGGTGCGCAGGACAGCGGTGCTCATGAGGTGAACGCTTTCGTCAGGCCGCGCAGGCGGTGGAGGTCGAATTCGTTGTCCTCGCGCAGGGCGCCGATGACTGCGCGCAGCTCGCGAAGCGATTCCCGGCCGGGTCTCATGCCGAGAAAGTCCTTGGTGGCGGGCGGACCCCACTGGGCGAGCCCGGAGGCGCTCATCGGGGCCCAGCCGGGCTCGAGCGTGCAGTCGAACAGGTCGCCATCGGTGAAGTGCTCGACCAGGAAGTCGTCCGGGTCGCGCCAGTAGTCGAAGATCTGGCTGCCCTGGATGTGCCGGCCGATCCCCCAGGACCGCTGGTAGCCCCGATCGAGCAGGTGCTTCCCGCCGGCGGCGAGGGAGTCGAGGTCGGGGACCTGGTAGGCCGAGTGCACGTACCGGTTGGCCGGGCCGAGGGTCATCGCGAGCGTGTGATGGTCGGTGGGCGTACCGCCGCGGTCGCAGCGGATGAAGCTCATGACCGGGCCGCGCTCGCGCTGTCCCTGGTGGTAGAGGAAGTCGCTGACGATCAGGCCCAGGTGCTCCAGGTACCAGTTGAGCGTCTGCAGGTACCGGGTCGTCTGGAGCACGACGTGACCGAGGCGCTGCACCTTGGCCGGCTCCCGCGGCGGTCGCTGGGTGGCGTTCACCCGCGCCACGTTGTGCCCGACGTTGAACGTCAGGGGCACCTGCGTGGGCAGCGCGGGAAGTTCGTGCGTGTCCGCGACCACGCGCACCCGCACCCCGCTCGGGTCGACCAGATCCACCGTCACCCCGCCCAGGCTCTCCGGCAGCGGGGCGATCGTCGTGCCGGTCGCATCCGCGAGCCGCAGCACGTCCCCCGGCTCGGCGGCCCGGAAGGCGGGGCCGATGAACCGTGACCGGGGACCCCGGCGGATGAGCACGCAGGGCGAACCCGGGTCCGTGCCCCGCAGGTGCAGCTCGTCGGCGGTACGCGACGACGTCGTGAAGCCGAAGGCGCGGGCGAACAACTCAGCCCGCTCGAGATCGGGCTTCTCGAACTCCAGCCAGGCCAGGTCGTGCACCTTGACGAGCGGGTTGCGCGCCCGCCCTGGGTGCTCGCCCGGCAGCGCACCCTGCTCGCTGTGCAGACCCGTGTGCGGGTCGGGCCGCTCGATCATGTCCCGCTCCCTCCAAGGCGCTGACGAAATCGTCACTTACGAGTGTAGCGTCAGTCAAGAGCGGATGACGATTTCGTCATGCCTGAGGGTCGCCGGGGTTAAGGTAGGCGCAGACCGACCGTGGGAGAGGTGAACAAGTAGGCATGGTGCAACAGGCCAGACATGCCCCCAACCGTCTGGAACGGCGGAAGGCGCACACCCGATCGGCGCTCGTTCGCGCGGCCCAGACCTTCATCGCGGCTGGCAAGCAGAACGTCCCGATCCTCGAGCTCACCCAGGCCGCGGACGTCGGGATGGGGTCGTTCTACAACCACTTCGACAGCCGCGAGCAGCTCTACCAGGCCGCGGTGGAGGATGCCCTAGAGCGCTACGGCGCCCTGCTCGACGAGCTGACCGTGGGCCTGGACGACCCGGCCCATGTCTTCGCGCAGAGCTTCCGACTGACCGGACGTCTCCACCGCCGCAGTCCCGAGCTGAGCAAGGTGCTGCTCAGCAACGGCCTGGCCCTGGCTGGGTCGGACAGGGGACTCGCGCCGCGAGCCCGGCGCGACATCGAAGACGGCATCCGTGCCGGCCGGTTCGGCGTGCACGACCCCGAGTTGGCCACGGTGATCATTGCCGGCGCCGCACTGTGCCTCGGGCAACTGCTGCACGACCATCCCGAGCGCGACGACGCCGCCGCCACCGACCAGGTCACCGAGGACGTGCTGCGCATGCTCGGCCTACCGCCCGACGAGGCCCACGAGATCTGCCGACGCCCGCTGCCCGACCTCGACGGCCGTCTCTGACCGACGTCGTCCAACTGAGAGAGCCTCGACCGGCCTCACGTCCAAAGAAAGAGCAGCTGCCATCCGCGCTCCTGCCAGGGCTCGTCCCGGCGCCGGAGTGCCTCGGCCCGGCTCTCGGCCGTGGACCGTGCGAGCTCGGCGTCATCCGCGCTCATCCAGCCGTCGCGGCAGGCCTGTTCGTATTCGTCCCAGTCCTCGATCTCGACACGCGAATCCCGCTCGTGGAGCACTGGGTCCAGTTCGAGATCGATATACCGCCAGCCTGCCTCGGTGCGCTCCGGCGGGAGGCACACGTCGATCTCAAGCCGACGATCAGTAGGGTCGCCCACCCACCACGCCACCCAGGGGCGGCCCGCCGTGAGCAGGACCACGACGGGTACCGGAAGAGTGCCACTGTCATGCGGAGCACCCCATGGTGAACCAGCCGGGCCTCGCAGCCAGGTCCCGTCACGGTCCTGGAGGACCGGCTCGAGATCGAACCAGAAGATGCCTCCGGGGCGCTTGATCTTGGATACACGTATGCCCCGGCCGTGCTGAACCTCGCCCATTGGAGCAACGCTAGGGCCGAACGGAGCAGGCCGTGACCTGGCGCACCATGGTTGTTCGGCATGTCCCGGGGGAGGGCGCCACCGATCACACTGGCTGCACGGTCCCCTTCGGCGGCCTTCAGCTGAGCTGTTCGGCCAGTCCGACGATGATGCCCTCGGGGCCGCGGACGTAACAGAGCCGATAGCTGTCCTCGTACTGCGCCAGCTCGCCGACGAGTTCGGCGCCGTGGGCGCGCAGGCGGGCAACGACGTCCTCAATGTCGTCGACGGCGAACATGATGCGACGAATGCCCAGCGTGTTCGCGGGTGCATCCTGCGGCTCGCTGACGATCGCCTTCGGCGTGTGGAACCTCGCCAGCTCGATCCGGCCGTGGCCGTCCGGGGTCCGCAGCATTGCGATGTCCTGTCGGACGTCGTCGATGCCGATGACACGCTCCACCCAACGTCCCTCGATCGGCGCCTTTCCCTCCAGCTCCATGCCAAGTTCGACGAAGAACGAAATGGCAGCGTCAAGGTCGTCGACAACGATGAGGACGTTGTCCATTCGCTGGATCGTCATGCTGGGTCTCCCTGGTGTGGTACGGCCACGGTGGCCGCATCCGCCCCGGAGACGGAGCCGCCAGGCCGTTCTCGACATCCTTTGCAACATCTTCATCGGGAACCCTCTTGACGCGGCCGCGACCTGGCCGCTGCATCTGCCGCCGACTCGCTGCGGCATCGCCGTCATCAGCTCTCGGTCGAGCGCGTGGACAGCCTCAACGTATGCAGCAGTCGGGAGGCGGACCCGGACAGTCGGGCCGGCGACGAAACCGATCTCGCCGTTGGCCTCGTGCAGCCAGTCCACGGTGATCCCGTCGCTGTCGCCGCGGACGGTGCGCCAGAACCGCAGACTCGGAGCATTGCGCAGGCAAGCTCGACCTCCATCTTGCGGTGCAGGTCGTCCGCCGGCCATTACCGTTGATCACACCCCGGGGTCGAGTTGGTGTTCGAGGATGGTCTGGCTGATCGGGGGGCGGTCCCAGAGGGCGAGGAGTTCGTTGGCGATGGCCACGATCGGGAGTGGGTGTCGGTTGCCGGGCGCCTCGATGGCCGCCGCCGACAGGCTGCGCGGGACGGCGCCGGCATCGAGGAGAACGTGCCACTCCTCCGGTCCGAGTTCCAGATACTCCAGTCCGCTCAGCTTGGCGATCTCCAGCGGGTCGGCGAGCGTGCCGGGGTAGGCGGTGAGCGTCCGCAGGCGGGGCAGCCCGGTGACGGGACTGAGGCTGAACGGCTCACCGTCCCAGACGCCGATGCTCAGGACCTCCAGCCTGGGATGGGCGGCGGCCTGGACGCTTGTCAGGCTTCGGATGTTGACCCTGGCCACGGCCGGTGGCTGGTCCTCGCGGTGGCTGGCGTGCCAGTTGCTGCGCCGTTGCATCACCAGGTCGGTGAGGGAGTCGGCGAGCAGGCTGGCGCCGATGTTCTGCTCGTGGTCGAGCATGATGATCTGCCCCACGTGTCCGCGCGGGCCCGGTGTCAGGTCGACTGCGATCCGGTCGCCGCCGCCGTTGTCGCCGAAGGCGATCCAGCCGGGCGAGCCGACCGCCCCCTGCACCGCGGCGTCGGGTGGGGTGACGACCGCCTCCGTTGCCGCGAACCGCCACGGGCACGGGCGGGATGGCGCATCGACGATGCACACCTCGTCGAGCGGAGAGAGTTCGCAGCCGACCGCACGTGCGACGCGCTCCGCTGCCGCGTAGTCGTCACCCCAGTCCTGCCACCGCCCCCGCGTCACCCGGTAGAGCGCCTTGAGCTCGTCGGGCAGCGCAACGCCGAGGCGCGCTTCCGCAGCAGCGATCTCCGCCTCAGTGGCGCCGGTGGCGCCGGGGATCCGGTCGCGGAGCGTCCGCTCCACTAACGCCGGATCCACCGACGGGGCCGGCACCGCCCCGGGCACCGGATGGGGAGAGCGGCGCCAGGGTTCCGGGACGGCGCCCTCGACCAGGAGGAGCGAACCCGGGTACGGCCCGATGCCGGCCTCTACGGCCGGGCCGAGAGTGAGCAGGTGGAGCACGGTTCGCCCGGTCGCCGACATCTCCACCACGAACGAGATGCTGTCGAGACCGACGTCGGCCAGCGCGCTCTGCACCCGCTCCACCGCGTCGACCTCGTCCTGCATGTCCTCGACCTGGAGGGCTCGACCCGGCGGCGGGAACCGCGGCGGCAGCGGCAGACTCCACGCACGGTGGCCGATCTGTCCCGCCAGGTATCCGCCGGGGACGGCGAGGCCCTCCGCGTTACCCGCCCGCAAGAGCCTCAGCAGCGGCTCCCAAGTAGCGAAATCATGGATTGAGGGCAACGGTGGCCTCCAGCCGCTCAGGGATCGTGGTGAAGGTGGGTATCACGGAACCACCACCCCTATGGGCGGCTCTCTGTGGGCCACGCGCACCGGCCCTGCACCGCCTGCTGGTCGGGGGCGCCTGCGACGCCGACATCATCATGGTGCTGCTGGTCCCCCGAGCCACGCGCCTACGAATTAACCTTTCTCGATGTGCTGGGCGTGGCCCTGGCCGTTCCGCCCAACTCATTGGGGATCGATTGGCGGACGGTCCCCGCGGGTCCAGGTTCCAGCCGTTGAAGCCTCAACTGACGGGAAACGGTAGTGGCGGGCGTCCGGGGTCCGGCGGGTGCGGTCCTCCGCCGGAGACGCCCGCCGGGCATGCCGGCTGGTCCTTAAGCCGCTAGGACGGTGCCGGCCAGGACCAGGTACGCCAAGCAGACGCCCAGCGTCGCCAGAAGCATCAGGGCCGCCTTCGCCCCGGTCGATTGATCATTGCGGGCGATCGAGTGGTTGATGGCGAAGCCGACTCCGCCGAAGAGACCGCCGATCAGCCCGCCTGCGATCACGAGGAGAAACGGGAGAAAAATCAGGATCTGGAGCACGGCCGGCGTCTCCGGCCCGGTCCGGTGTTTCACCCCGTCGATCTCGATGACCGGGTACGGGTCGAGGAGGTTGCTCTTCACCTTGGCGCGGACCGTCCCGCCGCCCACCGCAGGCAGGTCGAACACGTTCCGGCGGCCGGTCTCCGCGATACCGCCCACCAGGACCCGCGGACTGCCCAGCGCCTTCACCTCGACCGCCACTGGCCCGTCGACTCTGTCTATCACTATCGGTTCGGTTTGCATGGGCGAGGACAGTAGACGGTGGGCGGACCCGCCGCTGCCCCGCGATGGAGCCGATCTGTCCTGCCGTGGCAGTTCGGCGCGGGGCCGAGCCGCACGTCCGGGACGGGAGCGGGGCGGGGCGGGGTCAGCCGCAGCCGCAGAGAGTCCTCAGAGGACAGCCGTGGGCTACCTCACGATGCCCGTGGACCGGGGTGCCGCTTGGCAGGATCGGGCCATCGGCCCTCGGTCCCGCCTGGCGGTTCCGGGCACAGCGAGGCGATCCGGGCGGAGTTGACATCCGAACTCCCTCTTTCGGGCGACCTTCTACATGGATATGCTCCGATGCCCCGATGTCTCACGCCGCCCACCGGTGCCGGGGGTTCGGTGGCGGGCCGGGTGGAGGGCGCATGCGCAGGGCACTGGCGGGTCTGCTGGTGGGAGTCGTCGGTGCCGTCGGGCTGAACGCGGTGCCCGGGGTGGCCTCGGCGGCGTCGGACGACCCGCACATCGCCGGGCCGTTGACGATCCAGAGCGTACCGAACGGGCGCATGGTCGACGTCGACGGCGGCGAGATGCGGGACGGCCGGAAGATCCAGGAGTGGACGTACAACGGCTCCGGTGCCCAGCAGTGGCGCCTGCGCCGGGCCGGCAGCCAGCACCAGATCGAAGCCGTCACCGACCCGGCGTTCTGCCTCGGCCGGGAGCACGACGGCGACCTGGCTCGGATCGTCCTGCGCCGCTGTGCCGACGGGCTGACCGACTGGGCCTTCCAGGCGCTGGGCGGCCAGCGCTACCGGATCACGAACCCGGCCGGGGATCTGCACCTGCACTTGTGGAACGAGGTGCCGACGAACGGGCGGGAACTGGTGGTGAGCGTCAATGGTGAGACCGGCGCGCAGTGGTACCTCACCGACCTGGCGGTGCCGCGCCGCGCGATGCCCGCCGATCCCCGCCTGGACCAGCTGAGCTTCCTCGTGGCGCACAACGCGATGGCCAACAGCGACGAGGGGTTCTGGGGGCGCTTTCCGAACCAGTCGTACCGGCTGCGCGACCAGCTCCACCACGGCATCCGAGGGCTGCAACTGGACGTGCACGCCTACCGCGGCGACGTGCGGATGTGTCACGGGACGTGCTGGGGCAACGAGCGGACGCTGAGCGACGGACTGCGGGATGTGGTGGGCTTCCTCGACCGCAACCGGGATGCGGTGGTCACCCTCTTCCTCGAGGACTACACGAGCGTGGACGAGCTGCGCTCGGCCGTCGAGCGGGTGCCCGGCCTGCCGGACCTGCTCCTTCGTCCGGACCGGTCCGGCGTCCGCGACCACGGTTGGCCGCGCCTGTCCGACCTGGTGTCGAGCAACCGCCGGCTGCTCATCTTCTCCCAGCGTCCGGGGCGGGACGGCTTCGGCGTGATGTACGACCGGGACTGGACCGCCGAGAACTACTGGTCCCTGGAGGGTGGCGGCGCGCTGGGCTGCTACAGCCGGTGGGACGAGGTCCCGCTGCCGAAGGAGGAACCGGGATTTCGGCGGTTGCACGTGATGAACCACTACCGCGACATCCCGACCGAGTGGGCGGCCACCGCCGACAACGGCGCGAAGCTGTCGGACCGGGTGCGGCGCGTCTGTGGCCCATCGGCGCGACGCAAGCCCAACTACGTCGCGGTGGACTTCTACCAGAAGCCCGAGGGTGGAGCGACCTGGGACCTGATCCGGGAACTCAACACGTACTGGTGAGCAACGAGGCTCGGAAGCGTGCGATCGAGCCCCAGGTGGAGATCTGCGCCGTGGCGGGTCAGCCGTTGCCGGTTCGGGCCCCGGGCTTGATCCAGTCGAAGGTGCGCTCGACCGCGCGCTGCCAGTTGTCCCGCTCCTCGCTTCGGACGGCGTCGTCCATCTGGGGCACCCACCGGGAGGCGAGGTGCCAGTTGCTGCGCAGTCCCTCCAGGTCGGGCCAGTAGCCGACCGCCAGCCCGGCGGCGTACGCGGCGCCGAGGGAGACCGTCTCGGCGACCATCGGGCGCACCACCGGCACCGCGAGCACGTCGGCGACGAACTGCATCAGCAGGTTGTTGGCGGTCATCCCGCCGTCCACCCGCAGCGCCGTCAGCGCCAGGCCGGAGTCGGCGTTCATCGCGTCGACCACCTCGCGGGTCTGCCAGCCGGTGGCCTCCAGCACCGCGCGGGCCAGGTGCCCCTTGGTGATGTACGACGTGAGCCCGACGATGAGCCCGCGCGCCTCGCTGCGCCAGTGCGGCGCGAACAGCCCGGAGAAGGCCGGCACGATGTAGCAGCCCCCGTTGTCGTCCACGGTGCGGGCGAGGGTCTCGATCTCCGGCGCGGTACTGATCAGCTCCAGCCGGTCGCGGAACCACTGCACCAGGGAGCCGGTGATCGCGATGGAGCCTTCGAGGGCGTAGACCGCCGGCTGGCCGCCGATCTGGTACCCGACGGTGGTGAGCAGCCCGTGGCTGGAGTGCACCGGTTCCGTGCCGGTGTTGAGCAGCAGGAAGCTGCCCGTGCCGTAGGTGCACTTGGCGTCGCCCGGCGCGAAACAGGTCTGGCCGAACAGGGCGGCCTGCTGGTCGCCGAGCGCCGCCGCGATCCGCACGCCGGGCAGGACGGCGGTCGCGGTGCCGTACACCTCGGACGAGGAGCGGATCTCGGGCAGCATGGCGGCCGGGATGTCGAAGAAGGCCAGCAGGTCCGGGTGCCAGGCGAGCGTGCGCAGGTCCATCAGCATGGTCCGGCTGGCGTTGGTCACGTCGGTCAGGTGCAGACCGCCGTCGGGGCCGCCGGTGAGGTTCCAGATCAACCAGCTCTCCATCGTCCCGAAGAGCACCTCGCCGCGGTCGGCGCGCTCGTACAGGCCGGGCGTGTGGTCGAGCAGCCAGCGCAGCTTCGGGCCGGAGAAGTACGTGGTCAGGGGCAGCCCGCAGCGCTGCCGGACGTCCTCGGCGCCGGGCGCCTGGGCCAGCGTCTCCACCAGCGCGTCGGTGCGGGTGTCCTGCCAGATGATCGCCGGCGCCACCGGGACGCCGGTGCGCCGGTCCCACACGACCGTGCTCTCCCGCTGGTTGGCGATGCCGATCGCGGCGACCTGGCCGGCGACGATGCCGGCCTCGGCGAGGGCCCTCGGCACCACCTTGCCAACGTTGCGCCAGATCTCCAGCGCGTCGTGTTCCACCCAGCCGGGCCGGGGGAAGTGCTGCTGGTGCTCCCGCTGCGCCACCGAGACGAGGTTGCCCCGGCGGTCGAACACGATGCAGCGGGTCGAGGTGGTGCCCTGGTCGATGGAGACGACGTAACTTTCAGTCATTTCTCGTCCTCTCTGGCCTGGCGGGGAGCAGGTGGACGGATCACCAGCGTGCGGCGCCGAGATCCCGGGACACCGCGCGGGCGGCGTCGCGGACGTACGCGACGAGCGTCGGGCGGGGTTGGCCCTGCCCGTCGCAGACGCGGTCGACCGGGCCGGAGAGCCCGATCGCGCCCACGACGAGGCCGCCGTAGCCGCGGATGGGTGCGGCGATACCGGCCTCGCCGAGGGTCATCTCCTCGATCTCGGCGCCCCAGCCGTTGTCCCGGATCTTGGTCAGGGCCTGGCGGAGGGTCCGGGCGGTGACCACGGTGCGCCGGGTGTACGGCTCAGGTTCGCCCTGCATGACGGTGTTGGCGGCGCCGACGTCGTAGGCGAGCAGGACCTTGCCGAGCGCGGTGGCGTGCGGGGGCAGTAGGGAGCCGACGTCGAGGGTCTGGAGGGTGTCGTCGGGTCGGAAGACGTGGTGGACCACCAGCACCTTGCCGTCCAGCAGGGTGCCGATGCGGACGGCCTCGCCGCTGCGCGCGGCCAGCGGGTCGGCCCAGTTGATCGAGCGTGAGCGCAGTTCGTTGACATCGAGGTAGCTGGTGCCCAGGTGCAGTAGCGCCGCCCCGAGCTGGTACTTGCCGGAGGTCTTGTCCTGCTCCACGAAGCCGACGTCCTGCAGGGTGCGGACGATGCCGTGCGCGGTGCCTTTGGGCAGGTCGAGGGACCGGGCGATCTCCCCGATGCCGAGCCGCCCGGAGCTGGCGGCGAGCAGGCGGAGGATCGCCGCGGCCCGCGCGATGGACTGCACCTGACCCGGCATGGGCCGGAATGCTAATGGCATTTCGGCGGTCGCAACAGTGTTCGACATTGTCGACCGGGGTTCGTTGACCCGGCCTCGAGGATTTCCTACGGTTCACCGCACGGTCACGTCCGACGCCTCGGCGTAACCGACCGGCCCTCCGCTTCCCCCCGAACGGAGCAAGCCGTCACCCCCCACCACCTCTGGAGGCACCCATGGCGCAACGATTGAAAGTCCCCGGGCTCGTCGGCGAGTTGGCCGCCGAGTTCGCCGGCACCGCGATCCTCATTCTGTTCGGCGTGGGCGTGGTCGCCCAGGTGGCCGCGGCGGGGACCGGAGAGTTCGACAGCATCGCCTGGGCCTGGGGCCTCGGCGTCACGCTCGGCGTGTACGTGGCGGGCCGGATCAGCGGCGCGCACCTCAACCCCGCGGTCACCCTCGCCCTGGCGGTCTTCAAGGGCTTCTCCTGGCGCAAGGTGATGCCGTACGCGCTGGCCCAGACCGCCGGCGCGTTCGTCGCGGCCCTGATCATCCGCTGGAACTACAGCGAGGTGCTGTCCCGGTTCGACCCGGGCCTGACCAGCAAGAGCCAGGGCGTCTTCTCCACCCTGCCGGGCGCCGGTGTGACCGAGTGGGGCGCGCTGCGCGACCAGATCATCGGCACGGCCATCCTGCTGTTCCTCGTCCTGGCGGTCACCGACGCGCGCAACTCGCTGCCCGCTGGCAACCTCGCCCCGCTGATCGTCGGCCTGATCGTGGTGGCGATCGGCATGGCCTTCGCCGTCAACGCCGGCTACGCCATCAACCCCGCCCGCGACTTCGGCCCCCGCCTCGCCTCGTTCCTGACCGGTTACGAAACGGCCTTCCAGGACACCAGCGGATATCCGTACTTCTGGGTGCCCATCGTCGGGCCGCTCGTCGGTGGCGTCATCGGCGCCGGCCTCTACGAGTTGATCATCGGCCGCTTCCTGCCCAGCGAGGACGAGCTGGAGCCGGGCGCCCTGGCCACCGAGAAGGCCCCGGCCGAGGACGATCTCGCCCGCATCTGACATCGCCGACCCGCATCCCCACAAGGAACCAGAAGGAGACCCCCGAATGGCTGACTTCGTCGGCGCGGTAGACCAGGGCACCACCAGCACCCGATTCATGATCTTCGACCACGGCGGTAACGAGGTCGGCCGCCACCAGCTCGAGCACCAGCAGATCCTGCCGCAGGCCGGCTGGGTGGAGCACAACCCGCTCGAGATCTGGGAGCGGACCCAGACGGTCATCCAGACCGCGATGAACGAGCGCGGCCTGACCGCCTCCGACCTGGCCGCGCTCGGCATCACCAACCAGCGCGAGACCACGGTCGTGTGGAACCGCCGCACCGGCCGGCCCTACTACAACGCCATCGTGTGGCAGGACACCCGTACCGACCGGATCGCCTCGGCCCTGGAGCGCGAGGGCAAGGGCGACGTCATCCGGCGCAAGGCCGGCCTTCCGCCGGCGACGTACTTCTCGGGCGGGAAGATCCAGTGGATCCTCGAGAACGTCGACGGGGTCCGCGAGGCCGCCGAGCGCGGCGAGGCACTCTTCGGCAACACCGACACGTGGTTGCTGTGGAACCTCACCGGCGGCACGGAGGGCGGGGTGCACGTCACCGACCCCACCAACGCCAGCCGCACGATGCTGATGAACCTGGAGACGCTGGACTGGGACGACGAGCTGCTGTCGTTCTTCGACATCCCCAGGGCCATGCTGCCGCAGATTCGGCCGTCGTCCGACCCGCGCTCGTACGGCAGCACCGTGAACGGCCCGTTCAACGGCCCGGTCCCGCTCACCGGCGACCTGGGCGACCAGCAGGCTGCCACGGTCGGGCAGGTCTGCTTCGCCCCGGGCGAGGCGAAGAACACCTACGGCACGGGAAACTTCATGCTCCTCAACACGGGCACGGAGATCGTACGGTCGGAGGCGGGGCTGCTCACCACGGTGTGCTACCAGTTCGGTGACGACGCCCCGGTGTACGCGCTCGAAGGCTCGATCGCGGTCACCGGCTCGGCCGTGCAGTGGCTGCGCGACCAGCTCAAGATCATCAGTAGCGCCGGGCAGAGCGAGATCCTGGCCCGCCAGGTGGCGGACAACGGCGGGGTGTACTTCGTGCCCGCGTTCTCCGGCCTGTTCGCCCCGTACTGGCGCTCCGACGCCCGCGGCGCGATCGTCGGCCTCTCCCGGTTCAACACCGACGCCCACATCGCCCGGGCCACCCTCGAGTCCATCTGTTACCAGAGCCGGGACGTGGCCGAGGCCATGGAGCAGGACTCCGGGGTGCACCTCGAGGTCCTGAAGGTCGACGGCGGCGTCACCGTCAACGACCTGTGCATGCAGCTGCAGGCGGACATCCTCGGCGTGCCGGTCAGCCGGCCGGTGGTGGCCGAGACCACCGCGCTCGGCGCCGCGTATGCCGCCGGCCTCGCCGTCGGCTTCTGGAAGAACACCGACGAGCTGCGCGAGAACTGGAACGAGAGCCACCGCTGGCAGCCCACCTGGTCGCCGGAGCAGCGCGAGACCGGCTACGCGCGGTGGAAGAAGGCGGTCCAGCGCACCCTCGACTGGGTCGACGTCGACTGACCGCCGGCCCCACCCCTCAAGGATCCGGGCGGCCGGCGCCCGTCGCCGGCCGCCCCCACCCCTCCCAGGAGAGAGAAGACGGATGCACTCCGCGACACTGTCACCGGCCGCCCGTGAGCGGTCCCTGGCCGCCCTCAGCAGCGGTCAGGAACTGGACGTCCTGGTGATCGGCGGCGGCGTCACCGGCGCCGGCTGCGCTCTCGACGCCGTCACCCGCGGCCTGTCGGTCGGGCTCATCGAGGCGCGCGACTGGGCCAGCGGCACGTCGAGCCGGTCCAGCAAGCTCATCCACGGTGGCCTGCGCTACCTCGAGATGCTGGACTTCGGGCTGGTCCGCGAGGCCCTGCGCGAGCGGGGTCTGCTCCTGCAGCGGCTCGCGCCGCACCTGGTCCGCCCGGTGCCGTTCCTCTACCCGCTGCGTCACCGGGGCTGGGAACGCCTGTACGCCGGCGCCGGCGTACTGCTCTACGACGCGATGAGCCTCTCCGGCACCCATGCGCGCGGCGTGCCGGCCCACCGGCACCTGAGCCGCCGTGGGGCGCTGCGCGCCTGCCCGTCGCTGCGGCCGGAGGCGCTGGTCGGCGCCCTGCAGTACCACGACGCGCAGGTCGACGACGCCCGGCTGGTGACCTGCCTCGTCCGCACCGCCGCCGGGCACGGGGCGCACCCGCTGTCGCGGGCTCGCGTCGTGGGCCTGCTGCGCGAGGGCGCCCGGGTCACCGGCGCGCGGGTGCACGACCTGGAAACCGACCGGGTGTTCGAGGTGCGCGCCCGGCAGGTCATCAACGCCACCGGGGTGTGGACCGACGACACCCAGGCCCTCGTCGGCGAGCGGGGCCAGTTCCAGGTGCGCGCCTCCAAGGGCATCCACCTGGTGGTCCCGCGCGACCGGATCCGGTCCAGCACCGGTCTGATCCTGCGTACCGAGTCCAGCGTCCTGTTCGTGATCCCGTGGGGCCGGCACTGGCTGATCGGCACCACCGACACCGACTGGGACCTGGACAAGGCGCATCCGGCGGCGACCAGCCGGGACATCGACTATCTGTTGGAGCACGTCAACGCGGTGCTGGCCACCCCGCTGACCCGCGACGACGTCGAGGGCGTGTACGCCGGCCTGCGCCCGCTGTTGTCCGGGGAGTCCGAGGCGACCGCCAAGCTGTCGCGGGAGCACACCGTGGCCAGCCCGGCGCCCGGGCTCGTGGTGGTGGCCGGCGGCAAGTACACGACGTACCGGGTGATGGCGCGCGACGCGGTCGACGAGGCGGTGCGCGGCTTCGGCGCTGCGGTACCCGCCTCCTGCACCGACCGGGTGCCGCTGCTCGGCGCCGAGGGTTACGTCGCCCGGTGGAACCAGCGGCGCCGGCTGGCGCAGCAGTTCGGCATGCACACCGAGCGCGTGGAGCACCTGCTGCGGCGCTACGGCGCCGCCGTCGACGAGGTTCTGGCGCTGCTGCGGGAGGATCCCACGCTCGGTGAGCCGCTCGACGGCGCGGAGGACTACCTGCGAGTGGAGGTCGTCTACGCGGCGTCCGCCGAGGGCGCGCTGCACCTGGAGGACGTGCTCACCCGGCGCACCCACATCTCGATCGAGACCTTCGACCGTGGCCTGCTGGCCGCTCGGCCTGCGGCGACACTGATGGCGCCGGTCCTTGGCTGGGACGACGAGCGGGTCGACCGGGAGGTGGCGCACTACGTCGCGCGCGTCCGGGCCGAGCGGGCCGCGCACGAGCAGCCCGACGACGCGGGGGCCGACGCCGTCCGGCTGGGCACGCCCGACGTGGTGCCGGTGGCGGCCATGGCAGCCTGAGCGGGCTCCGGCGGGTCAGCTGGTCTTGCGTGGTGGCCTCTTCGGCGGCCCCGAAGAGGCCACCAAGCAGCTAGACCTGAGGTGGGCCGTACGTCTTGCCGATCGTCGTCTGCAGTGGGGCAGTGGTTCGCGCTCTGGGTGCAGCCGATGCGTGTGCCTGGCGACCTGACGCGCCATTGGGTGGCTCCCGGACTGGTCGCCATGGCCGCCGACTACGGCGAGAGTGGTATCTGGCTGAGCCCTGGGTGTCAGGGTTGGGTGAGTCCAGTGGTTCAGAGCAAGTAGCCCTCCCGGGGCGAGGATGGATCTTCCTTCGATGACGATTCCCAGCACAGATATGTCCGTCAGGCACGATGGGGTCATGGC
>NZ_JAGPYL010000189.1:0-8086 GCF_018070095.1 Micromonospora sp. U56 | reverse complement strand
TCGAAGGCAACATCAACCGCCTCAAGATGATCAAACGGCAGATGTTCGGCCGCGCCGGCCTCGACCTACTCCGCAAACGCGTCCTGCTCACACACTGACCCCTTCACACAACGAGCGACAGAGCCCGCACCTTGACCACGATGGCGTCGATGAACACGGCCGCGTAAACCGCGTCGAGGGGGCGCACGGTCCAGTCGTTCATCTCCTCGATCACCTTGTCGGTGATCCGCGAGACCGTCTCCCGGCTGACCGAAGCACCGTAGATTTCGGCGAAGTGGGCGCTGATCTCCCCGGTGGTCAAGCCTTTGGCATACAGCGACAGCACGATCTCGTCGACGCCGGTCAGCCGCCGCTGCCGCTTCTTGACGATCTGCGGCTCGAACGTGCCCGCCCGATCACGCGGCACGTCGATCTCGACATGGCCCGTCGCGTCGGTCAGCACCGTCTTCGGCCTGGTCCCGTTGCGGATGTTGCCTGACCCAGCGCCGGCAGGGTCGTGCTTGTCATAGCCGAGGTCCAGGCCCTTTCTGATCGATGCCAGGCAGCTGCGATCCGTCGCCTGGGTGACGATAGGGCGTGCACTCCGAGAAGGTGATCACGTACCTGCAGATGACGAGTCCTGACCAGCTGCGGTGGGCGAGGGCTGTCGAGGGCCTGGCCTTGGTGCCGATCAAGGACGCGGCCGGGGACAGCTTGTCGCAGTTGCAGGAGGTACACGATCGCATTGCGTTGGCGCATCGATGGTCGAGCTTGGCATGGTCAAATTGGCTGCCTTCGGCGCCGAACTCATCGTGGAGGTGGGACAGCCGCGACCGTGGTCGGTGCCCCGCCAGCCGCGGCCGGAGCGGAATTTCCACGGCCAAGGTCATCGGGCTCGTCGGCACCCTCGTCGTCGCGTTCCTGACCTACGTGGGCCTCACCGTCGACGCGCTCAGCGGCATGCGACAGAAGCTCGCAGGCCATGAGCCATACCCGAGAGGCTCGTGGCCCCGATCCACCACGACCAACCTCGAAGACGGCAGCCTCAGAGACGGCGATGGCACCGACTGGCGGATGAAGTACTGATGAGCAGCACACACCAGGGCATGAGCTGCAACCCGGGACCCCTTCTCCCGCCCGGCGCCGTCGCCGCCCTCAGACGCATGTACATCCTCCTGGCGGTTCTCAGCGGCCTGCTCCTGCTCGGCGCGGCAGGCGCCTTCCTGTTGTCGATCGTGTCGGCAGCACGAGGACAGCGGATCGCGCTGCCAGCTGTGCCAGGAAGCCTCGGAGCAGTTGCAGCGCTCGGACTCACAGCGCTGGCCGCACTGGTCGCCGCCACCGCCTGCCGGCCAGGAAGCATGAACGTGAACCTGCTCGGCCTGGCCCACCGTCTCGGTCTCATCGGCCAGGTCGTCGCCGTCGCCGGCGGACTGGTCGCTGTCGGTTTCGGGGTGGCCCTCGCTGCCAACGACTCGTCGGCGCTCCTGATCGGGATCGGTGTTGGCCTCCCTACTGCCGCGGTCGCCTTCATCGCCGGCTCGGTCCGGCGATCCATCACACGAGCAACCCGCTCCCGCTAGGCCTGCGAAGAAGTCAGCGGGGCACCCCGGCCCCGGGCGGGTGTTAGGGGCTGGGGGTTGGGCCCCGGTGGTGCCGCAAGTTGTGAGAAGCGGTGGTCTCAGTTGCGGTCTCGTTCGCGTAGATGCAAGGACGTTCGTTGAAGGTCGGCTCATGTCCCGTCCTTGCTCACGAACGCCTGCGAGGTCGGTGAACGGTTGGTCGCAGACCTCGAAAGCATGGGACTGCCGGTCACGTTAGCCATCGCCCTCCAACGCGACGCGTGAGGCAGCAAGCTCGGGACGAGCAGCCAAGCCCGCGGGCATGGGCGGACGATCACGGACTGGGACACCATGTAGAGCCGAAGACCGAACGCTGGACCAGCGCTGCGGGACCGACTCGTAATGTGCAGGTCCGACGCATTCGTTGTGCCTGATCTGCGCCCGAGCCCCGCTCCCGCTGCCCCACGATGACGGGGGAGGGGCGAATATGAGCGGCGCTCGTGGCCTGGGCGGACGGGGCTAGAGGGGGTGAGTTCAGCCTGGCGTTGGGACACCTCACTGGGTGGGTCTGCGCTGCGGAGGCCCGTCGCCCCGATGCTCGCTGCACCGGTAGATGCGGTGCTTGAGGGCCCGAACTTGGTCTATGAACCGAAGTGGGATGGCTGGCGCGCGTTGGCCTTCCGTGGAGATTCCGACGTCTACCTCCAGTCGCGGGCCGGCCGGAACCTGACGTCGTACTTCCCGGACATCACGCGCGCGGTGCGGGCTTTCGTGCCGCCCGGGGTGGTGCTCGACGGGGAGTTGGTCGTCTGGGAGGGCGGGCGGACGAACTTCGCCCAGTTGCAGCGGCGGGTCACCGCCGGCCGGGGCCTGCTGCGCGTCGCCCGTGAGCACCCGGCCTACTACGTCACCTTCGACCTCCTCGTGGACGATGGTGGGGAGCCCGTGCTCGATGCTCCTCTGGTCGAGCGCAGGTCCCGGCTGGTCCGGTTGCTCGCCGGCGCCCCGCCGCAGTTGGCGGTCACCCCGCAGAGCACCGACGTCGCCGAGGTCAGCGAATGGCTGACCAGATGGACGGCAGCGGGTGTGGAAGGTGTGGTGATCAAGCGGCTCGACAGCCGCTATGAGCCTGGTCGGCGAGGATGGGCGAAGTTCCGAGTCCGGGCCACCACGGAGGCGATCATCGGCGGCGTCACCGGCAGCATCCGCAATCCCGAGACCGTTCTTATCGGCCGATTCGACCGGCGCGGCCGGCTGCGATATACGGGCTGCACGCATCCGCTGGCCACGCCCCAGCGCCTGGAGTTGGCAACGCTGCTGTCCCCGCCACGTCCGACGGATCGCAGGCTTGTTACCCACCCCTGGCCCGAGCCGCTACCCGCCGCATGGTCCGGCCAGTTCGACCGGCCCGAGCCGCTGCACTACGTCCAGGTCGAGCCGACCGTCGTGGCGGACATCGCGGTCGACACGGCGTTCGAGCACCACCGGTGGCGTCACCGCGTCCGGTACGCCCGCCCCAGGCCGGACCTGTCGGTGTACGACGTGCCGCTGCTGCTCGGTGAAGGCGAGGACCCGTTCCCCGACTACGCGAGCAGCGCCTGATCGACCTCCGCTCAAATCCCTTCGCAGGAAGGGCGCCGGGGCGCTCGGCTTTTGAGCAGCACCGCGGGAGATGTTCCGCGGACCATGAGCAGCGCGAGTGGGTGCAGGCGGCTGCCAGGGTGACTGCTCCATCGCGCGCCATCACTCCCGGCGCTGGCCGCGTAGCCCGTGCTTCGCGTTGTCGGTGTGGTCGGCCGTCCGAGACGGGAAGAGCCATTGGGCTTTCCTGATTCCGCGCCAAGCGCTGCAGATGCCGCCGGTTGTCGCTACGTGTCGTGGCTCCATCGGTCCTCGCGCTATCGGAAGGTGATGCGACCAGACCGGGGGCAGTCCCCACTGGCGAGCGCGGTGTCCGTCGACCGATGGACACCGTCCTCGACCGGCCGGTCGTCCCGCAACCGGGGTCGGCGGGCGGAGCATCGGCACATGGCGGAATCCCCCGCGGTCCGGGTACGCGGACTGCACAAGCGGTACGGCCGGCGCACCGCGCTGACCGGCATCGACCTGGACATCGCGTACGGCGAGGTGGTCGCCCTGCTCGGTCCCAACGGCGCAGGCAAGACCAGCACCGTGGAGATCCTGGAAGGACACCGGAGCCGGGACGGCGGCGAGGTGACCGTGCTCGGGGTTGACCCGGCGCGGGCCGGCCGGTTCGGCCGGGCCGCCCGGGACTGGCGGTCCGGCATCGGCATCGTGCTCCAGGAGGCCACTGACCTCGGTGAGTTGACCGTGGGCGAGACGGTCCGGCACTTCGCCCGCTACTACCCCGCACCCCGCGACCCGGCCGAGGTGATCGGGGCGGTGGGGCTGACCGACCGGACCCGGAACCGGGTCCGCAAGCTCTCCGGCGGCCAGCGGCGCCGGCTGGACGTGGCCCTCGGCCTGGTTGGCGACCCGCGCCTGCTGTTCCTCGACGAGCCGACCACCGGCTTCGACCCGGCCGCCCGGCGGGCGTTCTGGGAGCTGATCCGTACTGTGGCCGCAGCCGGCACCACGGTCCTGCTGACCACGCACTACCTGGACGAGGCGGCGGCCCTCGCCGACCGGGTGGTGGTGCTGGCCGGCGGCCGGGTGGTCGCCGACGACCCGCCGGCCGCCCTGGCCGAGCGGGCCGGCCACCGGGTCACCGTGCGGTGGTCCGGCGGCGAGCGGCAGACCGACGACCCCGCCACGGTCATCGCGGAGCTGAGCCGGCGGTTCGGCGGCCCGCTCCCCGAGTTCACCGTGACCCGGCCCAGCCTGGAAGACGTCTACCTCGACCTGATCGGTGGCCGGCCATGACTGTTACCAGCGGCACCACCCGCCCCTCCGCGCTGGTGCTCGGCCTGCACCGCGCCGTCGTCGAGCTGAAAGCGTTCTTCCGCGAGTGGGATGCGGTGGCCTTCACCTTCGCCCTGCCGGTGGTGACCCTCGCGCTGCTCGGCTCGCTCATCTCCGGGGTCTACCCGGGCGGCGACGTCACCTCCGCCCAGTACCTGGCGCCCAGCATGATCGCGGCGGGGATCGCGGCCACCACCTTTGTCAACCTCGGTGTCGGCATCGCCAACGACCGGGACGACGGCACCCTCAAGCGGCTACGCGGCGTACCGATGCCACCGACCGCGTACTTCCTGGGCAAGACCGTGCAGACGATGGTCGTGGTGGCCGCGGAGACCATGCTGCTGCTCGCCGTCGGGGTGGTCCTGTTCGACCTGAGGCTGCCCACCGACCCGGGGCGGTGGCTCACCTTCGGTTGGGTGTTCCTGCTCGGCGTCACCGCGTGTTCGCTGCTCGGCATCGCGGTGAGCAGCGTGATCCGCTCGGCCCGCAGCGCGGGGGCGGTGACCCAGTTGCCGTACCTGGTGCTGGCCTTCGTCTCCGGCATCTACTTCACCCCGGTCAGCGCGCTGCCGCAGCCGCTGCTCGTGCTGGGTTCGGTCTTTCCGCTGAAATGGATGGCCCAGGGCTTCCGCTCAGCGCTGCTGCCCGACACGATTCTCGGTGCGGAGGTCGTACGCGACTGGGAGCACGGGCGGACCGCGCTGATCCTCGCGGCCTGGTGCATCGGAGGTCTGCTGCTGTGTCTGACCACCTTCCGCTGGCGCGGCCGGCGGGACCGGTGAGCACGGGCGACCCGCCGCTCTCGGCGGCGTGGGTCGCCCGGTACCCGCTCTGGGACGCCTACTTCGCGGTGCTGACCGTCGCCGTCGGAGTCGCCGTGGCCACCAGCACCCCACCGGCCGCGCCGTACCGCGTCGGGTCCGTCGCGCTGCTGGCCACGATCAGCGTCTGGTACGCCGCCTTCGGTCGGGCGCTCATGCGGTACGGAATCAAGGGCTGGCGGGCGTACCTCTATCTGGGGGTCGCTCTCGCGCTCTACGTGCCGGCGGTGGCGCTGGCGTCGTCGGCGTCGTTCGCCCTGTTCGTGCTCCTGCCGCAGGCGTTCATGCTGCTGCCGACGATGCCTGCGGTCGGCGCGGTGGTGCTGTTCACCGCCGTCCAGGTGGTACTGGACTGGCTGCGGTTCGGTGCCGGCCCGGACGTCAGGGGGGCGCTGCTGGCGGCCCTGATGGTCGCCGTCGTGGTGTCGGTGACCGGCGGCTGGGTGCAGCACCTGTTCGTCGACGCCGACCGGCGGGCCGCGCTGGTCGACGAGCTGGCCGCCTCCCGCGACGAGGTGGCCCGGCTGTCCCGGCAGGCCGGCGTCGACGCCGAACGGCAACGGCTCGCCGGCGAGATCCACGACACCATCGCCCAGGGACTGTCCAGTGTCGTCATGCTGATTCAGGCCGCCGACGCCGAGTTGGACCGCGACGCCGGGCAGGCCCGCCGCCACCTGGCCCTCGCCGTGACCACCGCCCGCGCCAACCTGGCCGAGGCACGGGCACTTGTCGCCGCGCTGACCCCGGCGGAGCTGGCCGGGTCGCCGCTGGTCGAGGCGGTGCGGCGGGTGGTGGGCCGGTTCACCGCCGAAAGCGGTGTGCCGGTCACCCTGGCCGCACCCGGGACGCAGTGCCCGCTGCCCACCTCGGTCGAGGTGGTGCTGCTGCGGGTCACCCAGGAGGCGTTGGCCAACGCGCGTAAGCACGCCGCCGCCGGCCGGGTCGAGGTACGCCTTGAACGGCAAAACGACGTCGTCGTGCTGGAGGTCCGCGACGACGGCCGCGGCTTCACCACCCCGCCGGCCGGCGACGGGTACGGCCTGGCCGGCATGCGGAACCGCGTCGAGCAGGTCGCCGGTACGCTGCGGGTGGCGTCCAGCCCGGGGGCCGGCACCACGGTACGGGCGGAGGTGCCGATCAGATGATCTCGGTGCTACTGGTGGACGACCACCCGGTGGTGCGGGCCGGGGTGCGCGGCATGCTTTCCGGCGAGCCGGACATCGCGGTGGTCGGCGAGGCCGCTTCGGCCGCCGAGGCGGTCACCGCCGTCCGGGCGGTACGCCCCGACGTCGTGCTCATGGACCTACGGATGCCCGGGGTGGACGGCGCCGCGGCGACCGCCAATGTGTTGGCCGTGGCACCCGGCACCCGGGTGGTCGTGCTCACCACGTACGAGACGGACGGGGACATCCTCCGCGCGGTCGAGGCCGGAGCGGCGGGGTACCTGCTCAAGGACGCGTCCCGGGCCGAACTGGTGGACGCGGTCCGCGGCGCCGCCCGCGGCGAGACCGTGCTGGCGCCGTCGGTGGCCGGCCGGGTGCTCCGCCAACTCCGCCACCCCCGGCCGGTCATCCTGTCGCCGCGGGAGGTCGACGTGCTGCGGTTGGTCGCGCAGGGTCTGTCCAACGGCGAGATCGGGGTGCGGCTGCACATCACCGAGGCCACCGCGAAGACCCACCTGCTGCGCGCGTTCGCCAAGCTCGACGTCACCGACCGGACCGCGGCGGTGACCACCGCGATGGCCGCGGGCCTGCTGCCATCCTGACTCGGCAGCCACCCGTGAACAGCCTGTCAGGCGACCGTTGCCGCACTGCCGCGTGTCTGGTCGCACCACATGCTTGACGCTTGACTTGGATGATCGATCACAAGCTCGGCGGTGTGCCCGATGCAGCGAACGTCTTGACGGCCTGGAGCAAGTGGTCGAGGAAGGTCGACAGATCCGGGGCGGCCACGTCGAATCGCGGGCTTTCGGAGGTGTAGATGCCACCGAGGACGAGGTCCGGTGGGAGCCGATAGACCGGCGATCCTGCCGGCGTAGCCAACCCATACTGGGTGCCGCCACCGTCGCTGGCGAACACCACAACATCGGCATCGTGGCGTCCACGTACCCGCCAGAGGTCCCGTGACTCGTGGCCGTCAGCCACGTCGGAGGCCGCGTGCAGGAAGAATCCGTTACCGATGTCCGGTAGGTCGACGGCAGCGACCGTCGCGTACAGGTCCAAGAGGTCGCCGGGGATTACGGGACGGGCAGCAGCGAGCCGCGCAGCAGCAGTCGTGTCCGGCTCCCGGACCGCGTTCTCGCCGGGCGGGTACCCGTAGTGGACTTCGAAGTCGACCACCGCGGAGGCGACTGACTTCCGCAGATCGTCGCGCCATGTCTCGAGCCGGTCGGAATCCACGCATCACCTCCGGGTCGCGCCGACGCCGACTGAGCGGCCGCCGCGCGGAAGCATCGAACGTGCCGCCTGCGGCCGACACGTCACGGCAGCAGGCGGCGTGGTAGTCGTGCTGAGCGACACGAGTGGCAGTAGCGGAACTGGCTCACCGAGTTGCAGCGGGACTCCGGCTGGCTGCGATGATCGAGGCCGCCACCTCGTCAGCCCGAGTGTGCCTGCCCGTCCAGGTGGCCAGGTTGGACTTCTGCAGGCGTCGAGGAGCATTGCTGCTGGTAACGGGCTAGTGCGGTGTCCACTAACGTTCACCGGGTTTCCGATGCACCGTTGTGGATCCTCGCCGTGGGGGCGAGCGACTCCCCACCTGGTGGTGGGGCGGGCCTCCGCGGGCCAACTGATCCTCGCGCCG
>NZ_JAGPYL010000188.1:0-8170 GCF_018070095.1 Micromonospora sp. U56 | reverse complement strand
GAAGAAGAGGCCGCGGCGTTGGATGGACTGGCGGAGCCAGCCGTCGAGCTGGGCGGCCCAGTCGGTGCGGTCCAGGGTGGCGTGGTCGACGGTGAAGCGGCCGAAGGCGTCGCGCCCCTCGGTGAGGATGCCGCCCCGCTTGTCCATCTCCAGCACCACCTGGGTCTGCTGCGCGTCGCTGATGAAGGTCAGCTCCAGCTGGTTGATCGCGCGGGCGTACTGCGGCGCCGGGTGGAACTCGATCTCCTGGTAGAACGGCAGGCTCTGCCGTACGCCGTAGATGTGCCCCCGCTCGACGTCGGCCCGGGCGAACCGGAAGCCCAGCCGCAGCAGCGCCTCCAGCAGCCGCTCCTGCGCCGGCAGCGGGTGCACCGCCACCGGGTCCAGGTCGCCCTTGTCGACGGCCCGCGCCACCTCCAGCTCGGTACGCAGACCCATGGTCATCCCGTGCAGGTGCTGCCCGTACAGGTCGGTCAGCGGGGTCTCCCAGGGCACGTCGAAACGGAACGGGATGTCGTACCGCTGGCCGGGCTCCAGCCGGAACGGGCCGGTGACCTGGCGGCGGCCGAACTCCTGCGTGGTGTCGTACTCGGAGTCGGCGCCCTCCACCTCGACCCGGGTGACCAGGCCGAGGGCCACATAGGAGACGTCCACCTGGTGGTCCCCGCCGGCCACCTGGATCCGTCCCTCCAGTTGACCGCCCGGACGGCAGTTCGGGTTGGCCAGCACGGTTTCCACCGAGGGACCACCCACACCCATCGCCTGCATGAGCCGCTTGAAGACCACCACGTCCTCCGTCGCCTGTTCCGGCCGGCCCCGGTGGCCGACCGCTGGCACGGTAACCGTCGCCGGCAAGCGGACCCGGTGACGACACCCGGCAACCGACCGGATTGCTGTCGGGTCCCCGATCGCCTCACTCCCGTTTCACGCCCCGGTTGGAAAGCTGTCTGTCACCGGCACCACTGGGGCCGGTACGCGGCACAGAAGCGGACACGGGGAGAGACTGAGATGGCCCAGCAGATGATCGAGAACCAGACGCGCCCGGCCGCCACCATCGACGCCGGGCACGGCACGGAGACCCTGACCGACCTGGACGCGACCGACGAGCGCGGCATCTCCACCGACCTCGTCCGGGCGTACCTCAACGGGATCGGCCGGACGAAGCTGCTGACCGCCGCGCAGGAGGTCGAGCTGGCGAAGCGGATCGAGGCGGGGCTGTTCGCCGAGGAGAAGCTCTCCGCCTGCACCCCGGTCTCCGCCGAGCTGAAGAGTGACCTGGAGCTGATCGTGGCGCAGGGCCGCGCCGCCAAGGACCACCTGCTGGAGGCCAACCTCCGGCTGGTGGTGAGCATCGCCAAGCGCTACACCGGGCGCGGGATGGCGTTCCTGGACCTGATCCAGGAGGGCAACCTCGGCCTGATCCGCGCGGTGGAGAAGTTCGACTACGCCAAGGGCTACAAGTTCTCCACGTACGCCACCTGGTGGATCCGGCAGGCGATCACCCGGGCGATGGCCGACCAGGCCCGCACCATCCGCATCCCCGTGCACATGGTCGAGCAGGTCAACCGGATGGTCCGGGTCCGCCGCGAGCTGTCGGTCTCGCTGGGCCGGGAGCCCACCGTGGCCGAGGTGGCCGTCGCCCTGGAGATCCCCGAGTACCAGGTGATCGAGCTGATCTCGTACGACCGGGAGCCGGTCAGCCTGGACCAGGCCGTCGGCGAGGACGGCGAGAGCGCGCTGGGTGACTTCGTCGCCGCGGTGGACCCGCGCGAGGAGCCGGGTGACGCGGCCGCCAACGGTGAGCTGCGCAACGAGGTGAGCATCGTGCTGGCCACCCTCTCCCAGCGGGAGCAGGCGGTGATCCGGCTGCGGTTCGGCCTGGACGACGGCCGGCAGCGCACCCTGGACGAGGTGGGCAAGGAGTTCGGCCTGTCCCGGGAGCGGATCCGGCAGATCGAGAAGGTGACGCTGCTCAAGCTGCGCGCGCCGGAGCGGGCGCAGCGGCTGGAGGCGTACGCCTGCTGACCCGACCCCGATCCGAAGGCCCCGGCGGTCTTGGGTTCTAGGGATCGTTGCAACGCCTGACCTGATCAGGGGTTGCAGTGTTCGAGATCCGTGGGGATCGTCGGCCGCAGGGTCGTAAGAAGCTTCGCGCGGAGCGCCAGGCATATTTGGATCTTGTGGCGCGGGGTGTGAGTACGAGTGAAGCGTGTCGGCTGGTCGGGATCAATCGCAAGACTGGTCACCGCTGGCGCTACGGGCGCATGAGCCAGGCGAAGGCCGGGCAGCAGGACGTATCTCGTCCTGCTGCCCGGCCTTCGGCCGTGTCGGGCCGCTATCTGTCGCAGGACGAGCGGATCGTGATCGCTGACCAGCTGCGCGAGGGTGCCTCTCAGGCGGCGATCGCCGCTGAGTTGCGACGGTCGCCGGGCACGATCAGCCGGGAGATCCGCCGCAACCGGCATCCGGACAGCGGCGACTACCAGCCCTACGCGGCCCAGCAACGCGCCGACAGTCGGCGGCCTCGCCCGAAGCTCGGCAAGATCGCCGCCTGCCCGCAGTTACGTTCCCTGGTGCAGGGCATGCTCGACTGCAAGCACAGCCCGGAACAGATCAGCCGTCGGCTGCGCCGCGACTTTCCCGAGCGAAGCGAGCTGCACGTGTCACACGAGACGATCTACCAGGCGCTCTACGTCCAGGGCCGCGGCGAGTTGCGCCGGGAACTGAGCGCCGCGCTGCGCACCGGCCGGGTGGTGCGACGCCCGCGCCGTCAGCCCGGGCAGCGCCAGCCCCGTTTCACTCATCCGATGGTGATGATCAGCGAGCGGCCCGCCGAGGCCGACGACCGTGCCGTCCCGGGTCATTGGGAAGGCGACCTGATCATCGGCAAGGACAACGGCTCCGCGATCGGCACCCTCGTCGAACGCGCCACCCGCTACGTCCTGCTCGTGCACCTGGGCGCCGGCCGCAGCGCCGACCGGGTCCGTGACGGCCTGCTCGCCGCCATGGCCACCCTGCCGCACCACCTGAAACGGTCTCTGACCTGGGACCAAGGCGCGGAAATGGCCATGCACCACGAGTTCAGCATCGCCGCGGACATGCCGGTCTACTTCTGCGACCCGCACTCACCCTGGCAACGCGGCTCCAACGAGAACACCAACGGACTGCTGCGCCAATACTTCCCCAAAGGCACCGACCTGGCCGTCCACACCGGCGAACACCTCGCCGCCGTCGCCGCCGAACTCAACGCCCGCCCACGCAAAACGCTCGGCTGGGACACCCCAGCCGAGCGCCTCGCTAAGCTCCTAGCCGTCAGCAGCTAGACCTCGTGTTGCAACGACCCCTCGAAACCGCCGGTTCGCCGGGGCCTTCGGCGTGTGGCGCTTGGGTTGGTCGTACCGGTCGGGCAAGGTCGGCGGATGAACTGGACGCTGGAAGTGGTGGTGGTACCGGTCAGCGACGTGGACCGGGCCAAGGAGTTCTACGCCGACCGGCTCGGCTTCGCCGTCGACCACGACACCCGCATCGGCGACGACGTGCGCATCGTGCAGCTCACTCCCCCGGGTTCCGGTTGCTCGGTCGTGATCGGCCGCGGCGCGGTGCCCGACATGCCGCCGGGTTCGCTCAAGGGTCTCCAACTGGTGGTGCCCGACCTGGAGAAGGCCCGCGCGGAGCTGGTCGCGCGGGGCGTGGAGGTCAGCGAGATCCAGGTGTTGGGCGAGAATCCCCGGCCGGTGCCGCACCCGCTGGACAATGTGGGCTTCGTCTTCTTCACCGACCCGGACGGCAACGCCTGGGGCGTGCAGCAGATCTCCAGCCGCGGCTGAGCTGCGACTCAGAGGCGCCGGGGGCCGGTGTCCGGGCGGGCGCCCGCCGAGCCGATCCGGACGCTGGCGTGCAGCACCGAGATGCCGTCCGGCCGGGCCAGCACCGGGTTCAACGTCAGCGACCGGACCCGGGGCTGCTCGTCGGCGAGCCGGCCGACCCGCAGCAGCAGGTCGACCAGGGCCGCCCGGTCCACCGGCGCCGCGCCCCGGTGCCCGCGCAGCAGCGGCGCGGCCCGTGGCTCGTCGACCAGCTCGGCGGCGTCCCGGTCGGTCAGTTGCACCGCCCGCCAGGCCCGGTCGCCGAGCAGTTCGGTAGCGACGCCGCCCAGTCCGAAGCCGACCACCGGCCCGAACGCCGGGTCCTCCATCAGCTCCACCACGCACGCCACGCCGGGCGGGACCATCGGCTGGACCAGCACGTCCGGGCCGAAGACCGGGGCCATCTCGGCGTACGCGCGGCGCAGCGCGACCGGGTCGGCCAGGTCGAGGCGTACCGCGCCGAGGTCGAGCCGGTGCCGCAGGCCGGCGGCGGCGGCCTTGAGCGCCACCGGCCAGCCGAGCCGGTCGGCGGCGGCGACCGCCTCGCCGGCCGTGGCGGCCGGCGCGGAGCCGATTACGTCGATCCCGTACGCGGCGAGCAGCCCGGCCGGGTCGGTGGCGTCGGCGCGCAGCGCGGCCTGCCCGGCAACGGGGTCCACCCGGGGCAGGTCGGGCAGCGTGCCCGGGTCCCGGCGCAGCCAGGCCGCGTACGTGGTGACCCGGGCCAGCGCCCGCACCGCCTCCTCCACGCTCGGGTACGCCGGCACGCCGGCCGGCACCCGCCCGGCCAGGAACGTCGCCACGGTGGGCTTCCCGGCGGCGAGCGCGGTCGGCAGGGCGGCGGTGAAGTCCGCCTCCTCCATGGTGACCTGGCCGGGCAGCGGCGGGGCGAAGACGGCGACCAGCGCGTCCACCCCCGGGTCCGCGGTCGCCTCGGCCAGTGCCGTGCTGAACTCGGCGGTGCCCGCGTGCGGGCCGACGTCGCGCGGGTACCCGTCGGCGACGGTGAGCCCCTGGGCGGCGCTGGCGGTGGCGGCGAGCCCGGTAAACGCCGAGGAGTTGCCGACCACGCCGACCCGGGGGCCGGCGGGCAGCGGCTGGCGGGCCAGCAGCAGACCGACGTCGAGCAGCTCGGCGACGGTGTCCACCCGGATCACCCCGGACTGGGCGAAGAGCGCGCTGACCGCGGCGGCGTCCAGCGCCGGCCGGGCGCCGAGGCCGGCCGGGCGGGCCAGCGAGGCGAGCGCGACCACCGGCTTGTCCCGGCCGATCCGCCGGGCCAGCCGGGCGAACTTGCGCGGGTTCCCGAAGGTCTCCAGGTAGAGCAGGAACACGTCGGTGCCCAGGTCGTCCTGCCAGTACTGGAGCAGGTCGTTGCCAGAGTCGTCGGCCCGGTTGCCGGCCGAGACGAAGCTGGACAGGCCGAGCCCGCGCCGCTGCGCCTCGGCGAGCAGCGCCACGCCGAACACACCGGACTGGCTGAACAGGCCGACCCGGCCGGGAGCCGGCAGGACGGGGGCGAGGGTGGCGTTGAGGCGTACCTTCTCGTCGGTGTTGGCCACGCCCAGGCAGTTCGGGCCGACCACGCGCATGCCGGCGGCGTGCGCGGCGCGGACCAGTGCGCGCTGCGCCGCCGCGCCCTCGCCCCCGGCCTCGGCGAAGCCGGCGGAGATGACCACCAGGCCGTGCGCGCCGGCGGCGGCGGCGTCCGCGACCACCAGGGCCGCCGCGTCGGGGGCCACGGCGACGACCGCCAGGTCGATGTCGAGACCGGCGTCGGCCGCCGACGGGTACGCGGGCAGCCCGGCCACGGTGGCCGCGCTGGGATGCACCGGCACGATCGCGCCCGGGTAGCCGCCGTCGCGCAGGTGCCCGAGCACGGCCGCGCCGACGCCCTGCCCGGTGGCGCTGGCGCCGTAGACGGCGATGCCGCGCGGGGCGAGCAGCCGGGCGATCGAGCGGGCCTCGGTGCGGTGCTCCCGGCCGCGCTGCACCTCCAGCGTCGACTCGGTCGGGGCGATCGGGAAGCTCAGGTGCACCACGCCGTCGGCGAACTGGCGCTGGACCTGGTAGCCGAAGTCGGAGAAGACCCGCAGCATCGCGCCGTTGGCGGGGAGCACCTCGGCGACGAAGTGCACGATGCCGGCCCGCCGGGCCGCGTCGGCGAGGTGCTCCAGCAGCACCGAGCCGATCCCCCGCCCCTGGTAGGCGTCCTCGACCACGAACGCCACCTCGGCCTCCGGGGCTTCCGGGCCGAGCCGCTCGTACCGGCCGACGGCGACGATCCGGTCCCCGGCGAGCACCACGAAGGCCTCCCGGTCGCGGTGGTCGACGTTCACGAAGCGCTGCAGGTCGCGGTCGGGGATGCGCGGGTACGGGGAGAAGTAGCGCAGGTAGCGGGTGCGCTCGGAGAAGCGCGAGTGCATCGCCACGATCTCCGGCCCGTCCGCGGGGCGGATCGGGCGCAGCTGGACGGTGCTGCCGTCGCTGAGCAGCACGTCCACCGGTTGGTCGACAGTGGTCACCGGTCGGTCCCCTCCCCAGGCCACCGGCTCAGTCGCGCGGGTCGTGCGGGTCGAGCCCGAGCAGCGGGAAGACCGCCTTGCGGGTGGCGGCGATCGCCCGGTCCACGGAGGTCGCCTCGCCCGTCGGCTGCCACGGCTCGTACCCCGGGTCGGCGTCGTCGGTCATCCGCAGCGGGATCTCCCAGCCGGGCAGTCGCTTCGCGGCCAGTTCCCGCCAGGCCGGCGGGGTCAGCGTGGCCGGCGCGATCGGATCGCCGCTGGCGATCGCCAGCAGGTGCGTCCAGGCCCGAGGCACCACCTCGGCCAGCGCGTACCCGCCGCCGCCGGTGGCCACCCAGCGCCCCTCGCAGAGCTCGTCGGCGAGCGCCCGCAGCGCCAGGTAGGTGGCGCGCTGCCCGTCGACGGTCAGGTGCAGGTCGGCCAGCGGGTCGGCCCGGTGCCCGTCCGCGCCGCACTGGGTGACCAGGATCTGCGGCCGGAACGCCCGCAGCACCGACGGCACGATCGCGTGGAAGGCGCGCTGCCAGCCGGCGTCCTCGATGCCGGGCGGCAACGGCACGTTGACCGCGCTGCCCTCGGCGCCCGGGCCGCCGGTCTCGTCGGGGAAGCCGGTGCCGGGAAAGAGCGCCAGCGGGGTCTCGTGCAGGCTGACCGTCAGCACCCGCGGGTCGCGGTAGAACATCTCCTGCACGCCGTCGCCGTGGTGCACGTCCACGTCCACGTACGCGACCCGCTCGGCGCCCAGGTCGAGCAGGCGGGCGATGGCCACCGCCGGGTCGTTGTAGACGCAGAAGCCGGCGGCCCGGTCCGGCATGGCGTGGTGCAGCCCACCGGCCACGTTCACCGCGCGGCGGGCCTCGCCCCGCCAGACCGCCTCGGCGGCGGTGACGCTGGCCCCGGCGATCAACGCGCTGGACTCGTGCATCCCCTCGAAGACGGGATTGTCGGAGGTGCCCAGCCCGTAGCCGGCGAAGAGCGGGTCGCGCGGCGCGGCCCGGACGGCGTCCAGGTAGTCCGGCTGGTGCACCCGGGCGAGCAGCGCGTCGTCGGCCGGCGTCGGCCGGACCAGGCGGACCCCGGGCCGGTCGAGGACACCCAGCTCCCGGGCCAGCGCCATGGTCAGCTCGACCCGCACCGGGTCGAGTGGGTGCTCCCCCATGTCGTAGGCGAGCAGGGCCTCGTCCCACACCACCACCGTGTCGTCCGACATGGGATTATCGTCGCACGAGCGCCCGCCGCCCACCGCACGCGCTGCTCAGCGCTGTGGTGTCTCGCCGGTGGCCACCGGCCGGTCCGGGTCGGCCACCCAGTTGCTCCACGAGCCGACGTAGAGCCCGGCGTCCGGTCGCCCCGCCAGGTGCAGGGCGAGCACCGCCTGCGCGGCCGTCACCCCGGATCCGCAGTACGCCCCGACCGGCGTGCCCTCGGTCACCCCGGCGGCGGCGAACCGCTCGCGCAGCGCCTCGGCGGCCGGGAAGCGCCCCTCGGTGACGTACTCCGGGGCGGGCAGGTTCACCGCGCCCGGCACGTGCCCGGCGACGGGGTCGATCGGCTCGGTCTCGCCCCGGTAGCGGGGCGCGGCCCGGACGTCGAGGAGGACGCCTTCGTCGGCGGAGGCGAGCGCCGCCGCAGCGGCGGTGTCCAGCACCGGCAGGGCGCCGGGGCGGACGGTCACGTCACCCGGTGGCGGGGCGGGCGCCTCGGTGGAGGTGGGCAGGCCGGCGGCGAGCCAGGCCGGCCACCCGCCGTGCAGCAGCCGTACCGGTCGGTGGCCGGCCC
>NZ_JAGPYL010000187.1:0-8195 GCF_018070095.1 Micromonospora sp. U56 | reverse complement strand
GGGTGGGGTGGGGTGCGGGGTGGGGTGGGGATGCGGAAGGGGCGCGCCGGTGTGCCGGCGCGCCCCTTCGGGTGGTGCTGGTGGATCACATGCTGGCGATGTCGGCCTGCTTGGCGCGGACGGCCTCGGCGGCCTCCTTCAGGCTGGCCAGCTCGTCGGCGTCCAGGTCGGTCTCGACGACCCGCTTGACGCCCTCGGCGCCGATCTCGGCCTCGACACCCAGGTAGACGCCGGAGATGCCGTACTCGCCGTCGACCCAGGCGCAGACCGGCATGACCTCGCCGGAGTCCTCCGCGACGGCCTTGGCCATCCGGGCGGCGGCGGCCGACGGGGCGTAGTACGCCGAGCCGGTCTTCAACAGCGCCACGACCTCGGCGCCACCGTTGCGGGTCTTGACGACCAGCTCCTCGATCTGCTCGGCCGGCATCGCGTCGCGCAGCGGCTTGCCGTTCACCGTGCTCTTCGACGGCACCGGGACCATGGTGTCGCCGTGCGAGCCGAGGGTCAGGGTCTTGACCGACTTCACCGGCACCTGGAGGGCCTCGGCGACGAAGTTGGTGAACCGGGCGGTGTCGAGCATGCCGGCCTGGCCGAGCACCCGGTTCTTCGGGAACTGGGTGGCGAGCTGGGCCAGCGCGGTCATCTCGTCCAGCGGGTTGGAGACCACGATGACGACCGCGTTCGGGGCGTACTTGGCGACGTTCTCGGCCACCTGACGGACGATCTTGGCGTTCGTCTCCAGCAGGTCCATCCGGCTCATGCCCGGCTTGCGCGGGAGGCCGGCGGTGATGACGACGACGTCCGAGCCCTCGATCGCCTCGTAGCCCTCGCCGTTCGGGCCGGTGGTGACGCCGACGACCTTGGTCTCGAAGCCCTCGACCGCGCGGGACTGGTTGAGGTCCAGCGCGAGACCCGCCGGCTTGCCCTCCACGATGTCGGTGATCACGACGGTGTCGAAGACGTCGTACTCGGCCAGGCGCTGTGCGGTGGTGGAGCCGTAGAAGCCGGCCCCGACGACAGTGACCTTCTTACCCATGGTCGTCCCACTCCCTGCTACCAGTCGGTTTTCCGGACCGTATCAGCCATCCTGGCACCGATCAGGGCAGGGGCGGACAGTTATGACACCGATGGGCACCGTCAGCCCCGCTCAGCCCGTTCCACCACGTTGGTGAGCAGCATGGCGCGGGTCATCGGCCCGACACCGCCGGGCATCGGGACCACCTTGCCGGCCGCCTCGGCCACCTCGGGGTCCACGTCTCCGGTGTACCGGCCCTTGCCGTCCGCGCCGATCACCCGGGTGATGCCGACGTCGACCACGGTCGCGCCCGGGGTGATCATGTCGGCGGTGAGCAGCCCGGGTACCCCCGCCGCGACGATCACGATCTCGGCGGCGCGGGTGTGCGAGGCGAGGTCGAGGGTGCCGGTGTGGCACAGGGTCACGGTGGCGTTCTCGCTGCGCCGGGTGAGCAGCAGCCCCAGCGGGCGGCCGACGGTGTTGCCCCGGCCGACCACGGCGACCGTCGCGCCGCGCAGCGGCACGTCGTGCCGGCGGAGCAGCTCGACGATCCCGCGCGGGGTGCAGGGCAGCGGGGCGTCGTAGCCGAGCACCAGTCGACCGAGGTTGACCGGGTGCAGGCCGTCGGCGTCCTTGTCCGGGTCGATCATCTCCAGCACGCGCTGGGTGTCCAGGTGGGCCGGGAGCGGCAGCTGGACGATGTAGCCGTGGCAGGCCGGGTCGGCGTTCAGCTCGGCGAGGACCGCGTCGACCTGCTGCTGGGTGGCGTCGGCGGGCAGCTCGCGGCGGATGGAGGCGATCCCGACCTCGGCGCAGTCCCGGTGCTTGCCGTTGACGTACGCCTGGGAGCCCGGGTCGGCCCCGACCAGGACGGTGCCGAGGCCCGGGGTGATGCCGCGCTCCGCGAGCGCCTTGACCCGCGTCCGCAACTCGTCCTTGATCTCCGCCGCGGTCGCCTTGCCGTCCAGGATCGTCGCCGTCACGTCCAGATCGTCTCACGGCGACAGCCGCAGGTTGGGGCGACGACCAACCGTGACTGTCCGTTAGGTGGGTTTAATCACCGAGAGTTACCGGGTGTGGAGTCGACCACAGCCCGGGACGGACATGCGTTCATGGAACCGCATAGAGCGGACAGTGGGCCGGCAACCACGCAGCGCGATCCGGAGCGCGCCCCGGGCGCGGAACGCGAGCCTCGAAACCGACATGGAGCTGCGGTTTCCCTGCACCGCTCATAGCAGAGGGGCGGAAGGGCGACAAGACGGTGGCGGGCTTTCCGTTACTGGTTCGCAACGCTCTCGTTGCCGAACAGCCGGGCGCGACCTACCGTTGCCCAACGTTGCGCAGCGTTACCCAACGCCGGGCCTAACTGCGCAGCGTGAGGAGATGAGGAGTCTCAATGCGAGTTCGTAGGCTTGCCGCCTGGACCGCTCTCCCGCTCGCGGTGACGCTTGGCCTGGTGGCCTGCGGCTCGGGCGGCGACGGCGGATCAGGGCAGAGCGACCCCAACGCGGCCGTGCGGATCGAGATCGCCGAGCCGCAGCACCTGGTGCCCACCAACACCAATGAAACCAGTGGTTCGCAGGTGCTCGCCGCCCTGTTCAGCCCGCTGGTCGACTACGACGAGGCCAACAAGCCGTACGAGGTGGCGGCCGAGTCGGTGACGTCGGCGGACAACCGGGTCTGGACGATCAAGCTGAAGGACGGCTACACCTTCCACAACGGCGAGAAGGTCACGGCCGAGAACTACATCGACGCCTGGAACTACGGCGCCTACGCCCCCAACGGCCAGAACTCGAGCTACTTCTTTGAGAAGGTCGCCGGCTACGAGGACCTGCAGGGCGAGAAGCCGGCCGCGAAGACGCTGTCCGGGCTGAAGAAGGTCGACGACCTCACCTTCACCGTGACGCTGGCCGAGCCGTACAGCGAGTTCAAGACGATGCTCGGCTACACGGCCTTCTACCCGCTGCCGAAGGCGGCCTTCTCCGCCCCGGGCGTGCTGGCCGAAGGCTACGAGCAGGCGCCGGTCGGTCAGGGCCCGTTCAAGATCAAGGGCACCTGGCAGCACGACGCCAAGGTCGAGGTCGAGAAGTACGACGCCTTCCCCGGCCAGCAGCCGAAGGTGGCCGGCGTCGAGTTCCGGATCTACCAGCAGCCGACCGCGGCCTACGCGGACGTGCTGTCGGACAACCTGGACGTCATCAAGACCCTCCCGACCGAGAGCCTGTCGACGGCCGCCACCGACCTCGGTGACCGGTTCCAGCAGAGCCCGGCCTCGTCGCTGCAGGTGCTGGCGTTCCCGACGTTCCAGAAGGAATTCAGCAAGCCGGAGGTCCGCAAGGCGATTTCCATGGCGATCGACCGGGACGAGATCACCAAGTCGATCTTCAAGGACTCGCAGCAGCCGGCCCGTTCCTTCGTCTCTCCGGTCGTGGCCGGCTACCGGGAGAACACCATCGGCGCGGCGGGCGAGTTCGACCCGGCCAAGGCCAAGGCGATGTACCAGGCCGCGGGTGGCCCGTCCAAGATCGAGCTGTCGTACAACGGTGACGGCGGCCACAAGGACTGGATCGACGCGACCTGCAACCAGCTCAAGGCCAACCTGGGCGTGGAGTGCGTCGGCACCGCCGAGCCCAAGTTCGCGGACCTGCTGACCAAGCTCAAGGCGAAGCAGCCGGTCGGCCTGTTCCGGATGGGCTGGGTCATGGACTACCCGTCCATGGAGAACTACCTGGGCCCGCTGTACAGCACCAACGGTTCCTCGAACTACTACGGCTACAGCAACCCTGCGTTCGACAGGCTGCTGGCCGAGGGCGCCAAGGCGCCGAACGAGGAAGAGGCGATCAAGAAGTACCAGGCGGCGGAGGACCTCCTGGCCGAGGACCTGCCGGTGATTCCGCTGCGGTACGGCCAGAACAACTTCGGGCACTCGACCAAGGTCAAGAACGTGGAGATGGATCTCTTCGACCGGGTCGACCTGCTGAAGATCGAGGCCGTCAAGTAACACCGCTGGTCGGGTCGGGTCACCGCGAGGTGGCCCGACCCAGCACGCCCTTCGCCCCTTTTCAGAGAGACTTCATAGTATGTTCCGCTTTATTCTGCGGCGACTGCTCCAGATGGTCCTCGCCTTCTTCGGGACCACGCTGATCGTCTACGCACTGATGTTCGCCGGTCAGGGCGACCCGATCCAGGCGCTCGCCGGCGAGCGCCCGGTCACCGCCGCCCAGCGGGCATACCTGACGGAAAAGTTCCACCTCGACCAGACCGGGGTGGGCGGCTTCTTCTACCGCTACTTCGACTACATCAAGAACCTGCTCCAGGGTGACCTCGGGCAGTCGCTGACCGGCCGCCAGATCGGCGACATCCTCGCCGCTGCCTGGCCGGTGACCGTCAAGCTGGCGCTCATCGCGATGGCCGTGACGATCCTGTTCGGCGTCACCGCGGGCGTGCTCGCCGGCATCCGCCGGGCCAGCATCTTCGACAACTCGACGCTGGTGCTGACCCTGCTGGTGCTCGGCATCCCGACCATCGTGCTGGCCCCGCTGGCGCAGTACCTCCTCGGCGTCAAGTGGCAGCTCTTCCCGCCCACCGCCGGCGCCGAGCCCGACCTGTACGCGCTGCTGCTCCCCGGCATCGTGCTCGGCTCGCTCTCGCTGGCCACCGCGCTGCGCCTGACCCGGACCTCGGTGGCGGAGAACCTGCGCGCCGACTACGTCCGGACGGCCCGGTCGAAGGGCCTGGTCAAGCGGCGGATCGTCAGCGTGCACGTGCTGCGCAACTCGCTCATCCCGGTGGTCACCTTCCTCGGCGTCGAGCTGGGCAACCTGATGAGCGGCGCGATCATCACCGAGGGCGTGTTCAACATCCCCGGCGTCGGCTTCAACCTCTTCCGCGGCATCCGCACCGAGGACGGCCCGCTGGTGGTGGGCATCGTCAGCGTGCTCGTCGTGGTCTACCTCCTGTCCAACCTGGTGGTGGACGTCCTGTACGCCGTACTCGACCCGAGGATCCGCTATGAGTGACTTCGAGACCGTGGCGGCCACGGAGAACCAGGCCGCGCGGCGGGGCGTGTCCGGCGAGCCCGGAGCGCCCAACCAGATCGGCGCGCCGCAGAAGGCCCGCAGCCTGGCCGGTGACGCCTGGCGCGACCTGCGCCGCAATCCGATCTTCTGGATCAGCCTCACCCTGGTCGTGGTGGTCGCCGCGATGGCCGCCGTACCCTCGCTCTTCACCGCCAACGACCCGCGCGACTGCCTGCTCTCCCGGCAGCACGACGGGGCGTCCGGCGGGGCCATTTTCGGGTACGACTTCCAGGGCTGCGACACGTACGCCCGGGCGGTCTACGGCGCCCGCGCCTCGCTGCTGGTCGGCGCGCTCTCCGCGCTGATCACCGGCATCATCGCGCTGGTCATCGGCATGCTGGCCGGTTACTTCGGCCGCTGGGTCGACGCGGTGCTCTCCCGCGTGATCGACATCGTGCTCGGCATCCCGCTGCTGCTCGCCGCGATCGTGCTGCTCAAGCGGGTGAGCACCAGCAGCGACAACGTCCGGCTGTTCGCGGTGATCTTCGTGCTGGCGGTGCTCGGCTGGACCACCGCGGCCCGGGTGGTGCGCTCCTCGGTGATCACCGCCAAGGAGCAGGACTACGTGGCGGCGGCCCGGATGCTCGGCGCCGGCAACGGCCGGATCATGTGGCGGCACATCCTGCCGAACGCGCTCGCCCCGGCGATCGTGGTGCTCACCATCGCGCTCGGCTCGTTCATCGCCGCCGAGGCGACGCTGAGCTTCCTCGGCATCGGTCTCAAGGCCCCGACCATCTCGTGGGGCATCGACATCGACGCCGGCCGGGTGCACATGCGGGAGTCGGCGACGCCGCTGGTCGTCCCGTCCGCCTTCCTCGCGCTGACCGTCCTCGCCTTCATCATGCTGGGCGACGCCATCCGCGACGCCTTCGACCCGAAGCTCCGGTGAGAACCTCATGACCCAGTCCGCTGTCCACCCGACGCCGGCCTCTCCCACGCCCGAGGGCGGCCACCTGCTCGACATCCGGGACCTGCACGTCGAGTTCCGGACGAGCGAGGGCGTCGCCAAGGTGATCAACGGCGTCTCCTACCACCTGGACGCCGGCGAGACCCTCGCGGTGCTCGGCGAGTCCGGCTCCGGCAAGTCGGTGACCGCTCAGGCGATCATGGGCATCCTCGACACGCCGCCGGCGGTGATCCGCTCCGGTCAGATCCTCTACCAGGGTCGGGACCTGCTGAAGCAGTCGGAGGAGCAGCGCCGCCAGGTGCGGGGCAAGGAGATCGCAATGATCTTCCAGGACGCTCTCTCCGCGCTGAACCCGGTCTTCGGAGTCGGCTGGCAGATCGGCGAGACGCTGCGCCAGCGCGAGGGGATGTCCAAGGCGGACGCCCGCCGGCGCGCCGTCGAGCTGATGGACCTGGTCCGGATCCCGGCCGCGGCGAAGCGCCTCGGCGACTACCCGCACCAGTTCTCCGGCGGCATGCGGCAGCGCGTCATGATCGCGATGGCGCTGGCGATGAATCCGAAGGTGCTGATCGCCGACGAGCCCACCACCGCGCTGGACGTCACCGTGCAGGCCCAGATCATGGACCTGCTGGCCGACCTGCGCCGGGACCTCAACATGGCGATGATCCTGATCACCCACGACCTCGGCGTGGTCGCCGGCGTCGCGGACCGGATCGCGGTCATGTACGCCGGCCGGATCGTCGAGCACGCCGACGTCCGGTCGCTGTACCGGTCGCCCGCCCACCCGTACACCAAGGGTCTGCTGGAGTCGATCCCGCGCATGGACGTGCGCGGCCAGGAGTTGTCGACGATCAAGGGGCTGCCGCCGAACCTGATGCGGATCCCCTCCGGCTGCCCGTTCCACCCCCGGTGCCCGTACGTGCAGCAGGTCTGCGTGGACGTGGTGCCGCACGACCTGGTCCTCGGCGACGGCCGGACCAGCGCGTGCCACTTCGCCCAGGAGGTCCGAGATGACAGCGCCCGCTAGCCCGACCAAGGTCCGCGGCGAGACCATCCTCTCCGTCGACAACCTGGTCAAGCACTTCCCGATCACCCAGGGCGTGCTGTTCCAGAAGCAGACCGGCGCGGTCCGGGCCGTCGACGGGGTGAGCTTCGAGCTGCGCCGGGGCGAGACCCTGGGCATCGTGGGCGAGTCCGGCTGCGGCAAGTCCACGCTGGCCCGACTGCTGATGCGGCTGGAGACGCCCACCTCCGGCGGGGCCACCCTGGAGGGGAAGGACCTGTTCAAGGCCTCCGGGGCCGAGCTGCGCCGGCTGCGGCGCAACATGCAGATGGTGATGCAGGACCCGTACACCTCGCTCAACCCGCGGATGACGGTCGGCGACATCATCGGCGAGCCGTTCGACATCCACCCGGAGGCGGCGCCGAAGGGCAGCAAGCAGCGGCGGGTGCAGGAGTTGCTGGACGTGGTCGGGCTCAACCCGGAGCACGTCAACCGCTACCCGCACCAGTTCTCCGGCGGCCAGCGCCAGCGCATCGGCATCGCCCGGGCGCTCGCCCTGCGGCCCGAGGTGATCGTCTGCGACGAGCCGGTCTCCGCGCTGGACGTCTCGATCCAGGCGCAGGTGATCAACCTGCTGGAGCAGCTCCAGGACGAGTTCGGGCTGTCGTACATCTTCATCGCGCACGACCTGTCGGTGGTCCGGCACATCTCGGACCGGGTCGCGGTGATGTACCTCGGCAAGATCGTGGAGATCGGCACCGAGGACGAGATCTACGAGCGGGCCACCCACCCGTACACCCAGGCGCTGCTCTCGGCGGTGCCGGTGCCGGACCCGGACGTCCGCAACGACCGGACCATCATCCGGCTCACCGGTGACGTGCCGAGCCCGGCCGATCCGCCGTCCGGCTGCCGCTTCCGTACCCGCTGCTGGAAGGCCCAGGAGGTCTGCGCCCGCGAGGAACCGCTGTCGGTCTCCCGCGCCGCCGACCCCCACCCCTCCGCCTGCCACTTCGCCGAACTCCGCCCGTCCCTCCCCTGACCCTCCCCCACGGTTCCCCGCCGTCGATCATGAAGTTGTTGTCCCGACACGCCGGGTGGTTTCTAGGCTTCAGTGCAACTGATCTTGGTTGGGCTGGGGGTGCTGGTGGCGAGGCCGGGTGTGTTGACGTTCGGGCATCGGCAGGTGTTGGA
>NZ_JAGPYL010000186.1:0-8507 GCF_018070095.1 Micromonospora sp. U56 | reverse complement strand
GGGGGGCCGCGCCGCCAGAGCGAATCGCACCGTCCTGCTCGGGCTCGGTGCCGCCACACCCCAGGTCACGGTCCCCCGGCCAACGCCGGCGACCACTGCCCGCGGTAGAGCGCCCAGCCCCACCGGAGGCCGGGGCGGGCCCGAGGACCCGCTCCGGCCCGGTGGCTACTTGCTGGCCCGCACCGGCCCCGGCACGCCGGGGCTGACCGGCGCGGAGGCCTGCTTGCCGAGGTCCCGGTAGAGGCGCCCGGGCCACCAGCTCGCCCGGCCGATGTCGAAGGAGAGCGCCGGCACCAGCAGCGTCCGCACCAGGAAGGCGTCGAGCAGGACGCCCACCGCGACGACCACACCGAACTGGATCATGTCGACCACCGGCATGGAGGCGAAGACCGCGAAGGTCGCCGCCAGCACGATGCCGGCCGAGGTGATGACGCTGCCGGTGGTGGACAGACCACGGCGTACGCCTTCGGCGTGGCCGTGGCGCGCGGCCTCCTCGTGCACCCGGGTCATCAGGAAGATGTTGTAGTCGACGCCGAGTGCCGCGAGGAAGACGAAGCTGACCAGCGGCAACTGCCAGGCCGTCCCCTCGTGCCCGAACACGTGCTTGAAGAGCAGGTGCGACGCGCCCAGCGCGGCGAAGTAGGACGCCACCACCGTGCCGAGCAGGACCAGCGGCGCCACCAGGGCGCGCAGCAGGATGATCAGGAACAGCAGGATCACCGCGAGCACGACCGGGATGACCACCTGGGCGTCCCGGCTGGAGGCCCGGTCGATGTCCAGGGTCTCCGCGGTGGTGCCGCCGACCTTCGCGTTCGCCCCGGGTACGGCGTGCACCGCGTCCCGGATCTCGTCGATGGTCTCCTTCGCCGCGTCGCTGTCGGGCGCGTCCCGGAGCACCACGTCGATGATGACCCGCTTGCCGTCCGGGCTGGGCGACTCCTGGCCGACCGTCGTGCCGTCCACGCCGGCGGCGGCGGCCTTGACCGGCCCGGCGGCCGAGGCGTCGGCGACGAGGATGGCCGGGTCGGAGGCACCGGACGGGAAGTGCCGGGCGAGCTTTTCCTGCGCGGTGACCGACTGGGGCTTGGTCTGGAACACCTCGGTCTGGGCGAGCCCCATCTTGATGTCCAGCGCGCTGACGGCGAGGCCGCCGATCACGATCAGGCAGCCGAGCCAGACCACCCGGGGGTGGCGGCCGACGGACGTGCCGATCCGGGACCAGAATCCGCGCCCGGCCCGCACCTCCTGGCCGAACTTCGGCACGAACGGCCAGAACACCCACCGGCCGGCGATCACCAGCAGCGCCGGCAGGATGGTGACCATCGCCAGGTACGCGCAGAGCACACCGGTGGCGCCGACCAGGCCGAGGCTGCGGGCGCTCTGCATGTCGGCCAGGGCGAGGCAGGCCAGGCCGACCACGACCGTCGCGGCGGAGGCGAGGATCGCCGGGCCCGAGCGGCGCAGCGCGATGCCCATGGCCAGGTGCTTGTCGGCGTGCCGGCGCAGCTCCTCGCGGTAGCGGGCGATGAGCAGCAGCGCGTAGTCGGTGCCGACGCCGAACAGCAGGATCATCAGCAAACTGGAGCTGGCCGGGTTGACCGGCAGCCCGGCGTGTTTGGCGAGCAGGTACGCGACCCCCTGGGTGAGCGCGCTGGCGAAGCCGACGGCCAGCAGGGGGAAGATCCAGAGGAACGGGCTGCGGTAGATCAGCAGGAGCAGCACGATGACGATCGAGCTGGTCGCGATCATCAGGTTGACGTCGAGGTTCTCGAACGCCTGCGTGTAGTCGTTGAGCAGGCCGCCGGGGCCGCCGAGGTCGACGTCCAGCCCGGCCGGGGCGCCGGCCTGGGCGGCGGTGCGCAGGTCCTTGACCGCGAAGTCGATCTCGACGTCGTCACGGGTCAGCGGCACCACCAGCATGAGCGCCTTGCCGTCCTGGGACGGGATGGCCGGCTGGATGGCCGCGCCGCCGTCGGCGAACTTCGCGAACGCCGTACGGTCGGCCTCCACCTTGTTGCGGTCGGCGTCCTGGATCCCGGACTCGCGGGTGTAGACGGCGACCACCGGGACGGCCTCGGAGGCGGAGCGGTACTTGTCCAACTCCTCCATGACGGCGGTCGACTCGGCGCCGCGCGGAAGGCTGCCGGACGGAGTCCGGTCCTCGTAGTCCTCAATCTTGCCGAAGAGCGGGCCGAGCACGACGGCGAGGACTATCCACAACGCGAGGATGGCCCACTTGGAACGCCGACCACTCGGCAATTTGGCCAGTAGCCCGACAGAATCGCTCATTGAGCCGAAACCCTTCTATGCCCGTCTATGCCGATTTCATCGTCCAGGGCACGGAGATCCCGGCGTCGTCCGCCTGGGGACGGGGACAAGACCTCGTCGCTCATCGGGCCTGACGGCCATTTCCGAAGGTGCCCCACCACACGGGGCATGCTTCTGCGTATGCCCCACGCGTACATGCTAAGCAGTACGGCGGAACAGCGTCAAGCACTTCGGCAGAGTGTCCGACCAGTTGGGAAGAAGCGCTCGCGCCCCGGTTTAGCTGCGGAAATGCCGATGGCCCTGGGGTCGTCGGGCGGGCGGCTAGGGGATCCGTCGTCCTGGTTAGGGGGCGGCTGTTCTGTTCGTGCCGCCGTCGCCGGTGGTTACGTGAGAGCCCGACCAGCCGGTTGACGCGGGTCGACGTCGGCGAGCGTGAGGGGCGACGACGCATGGTGGACAAACCGCATTCCGACCTCGGGTCCCGGGTGGCCGAGCTGCATTCCGTCAAGGCCACGGCGATCGCCGGCCCGGGTCCCCGCGCCTCGGCGCAGCAGCACGCCAAGGGCAAACTCACCGTCCGGGAACGGCTCGACCTGCTCTTCGACGAGGGCACGTTCCGGGAGATCGAGCAGTTGCGCCGGCACCGGGCCGCCGGGTTCGGGCTGGAGGACCGCCGCTCGCACACCGACGGCGTGGTCACCGGCTGGGGCAAGGTCGACGGCCGGACGGTCTTCGCGTACGCGCACGACTTCCGGATCTTCGGCGGCTCGCTCGGCGAGGCCCACGCCGAGAAGATCCACAAGATCATGGACATGGCCGAGTCGGCCGGCGCGCCCCTGGTCTGCCTCGGCGACGGCGCGGGTGCCCGCATCCAGGAGGGCGTCACCGCCCTGGCCGGGTACGGCGGCATCTTCCGCCGCAACGTGCAGGCGTCCGGGGTGATCCCCCAGATCAGCGTGATGCTCGGGCCCTGCGCCGGCGGCGCGGCGTACTCCCCGGCGCTGACCGACTTCGTGTTCGCCGTCCGCAACGTGGCCCAGCTCTACCTCACCGGGCCGGACGTGGTGCAGGCGGTGACGGGCGAGACCGTGACGCACGAGCAGCTCGGCGGCGCCGAGGTGCACGCCTCGGTCACCGGCACCGTCTCGTTCGTGCACGACACCGAGGCGGAGTGCCTGGCCGAGGTCCGGCACCTGCTCTCGCTGCTGCCGTCCAACAACCGGGAACTGCCCCCGGTGCAGCCCACCGGGGACCCGCCGGACCGCCGCTGCCCGCGCCTGCTCGACCTGGTGCCCGCCGACCCCCGCGGCTCGTACGACATGTGCGAGGTGATCGGGGAGATCGTCGACGACGGGGACCTGCTCGAGGTGCACGCCTCCTGGGCCCGCAACATCGTCTGCGGCCTGGCCCGGCTGGACGGGCACGTGGTCGGCATCGTCGCCAACCAGCCCCGGATGCTCGCCGGCGCCCTCGACGGGCTGGCCTCGGCCAAGGCGGCCCGCTTCGTGCAGACCTGCGACGCCTTCAGCATCCCGCTGGTGACCCTGGTCGACGTGCCCGGCTTCCTGCCCGGCACCGCGCAGGAGCACAGCGGGATCATCCGGCACGGCGCCCAGCTGCTGTACGCGTACTGCTCGGCGACGGTGCCCCGGATCCAGGTGATCCTGCGCAAGGCGTACGGCGGGGCGTACATCGTGATGGACTCCCGGTCGATCGGCGCGGACCTCTCGTTCGCGTGGCCGAGCAACGAGATCGCGGTGATGGGCGCGGAGAGCGCGGCCAATGTGGTGTTCCGCAGGGAGATCGCGGCGGCGCCCGACCCGGAGGTGGCCCGCCGGCAGCGGATCAAGCAGTACGAGCAGGAGCTGATGCACCCCTACTACGCGGCCGAGCGCGGCCTGGTGGACGACGTCATCGACCCGGCCGAGACGCGCGCGGTGCTGATCGGTGCGCTGGAGACGCTGCGGGCCAAGCGGGTGCAACTGCCGGGGCGCAAGCACGGGAACCCGCCGACGTGACCGCGGCGGAGCAGTTCGACGAGGCGGGGGTCCCGCGGCTGGTGGTAATCCGGGGCACGCCCACCGAGGAGGAGCTCGCGGCGGCCACGGTCGCCCTGATGTGCGCGCTGCGCGCCGCTCGGGGTACGGCCCGGACCGGCCGCCGGCGCGCCGAGGCGTCGTGGTCCCCGGCGGCGGACTACCGGGCGCCCGGTGCCTGGGCCTCGCGATGCCACTGACCGGGTCCTCGTCGACGGGGCCGACAGCGTCGGGACCGACCGGGCCGCCGTCGCCTCGCACCGCGTCGACACCGACCCGGTGGGCACCGGAGGCGGTGGTTCCCCGCCGGGGTCAGTCCTCGCGCACCAGGCCGGCTTCGCGCAGTTCGTCGAGCCACCGGCCGATGACCACGATGATCTCCGCGCGGTCCGCCTCCCAGCTGGTGGCCACCTCGTCCGCGGCCAGGTTGAGGTCGCCGCCGTGGCGTTGCAGGGAGATCCAGGAGACCGTGACGAAGGGCGGGTACCGGTACGTGACGGCGGTCGGCTGTCGGTGCAGGATCAGCCACCCGTCCGGAGACACCGTGACCTCCACGTTGTGTTCCCAACGCAGACCCACCATTCCTCCCGACATCGCCCTCACCCGATCCCTGTGCGTTCCGATCACCGTCGCCCTCACCTCCCGGGCGATGGGCGACCACCCGAGGGTGACCCCTCCCGGGCCGTCGGCCGCCTGCGCCCTCTCGTCCGCGCCGTCTCACCGCCCGCCTCGACGACCCGCGCCGGTCGCGCCCGGCGCGAGCCGACACATGAAGTCGAACATCAATGCGACAAGTGAGAACGGAATGATTGTGGCGACTTTCCCGGCGTCAACCTCGAACCGAACAGAAATCGGCTCGGGAATAGACCCGGAGAGCTTCTGTTTATGCCGTATACCGTTGTGTGCAGACCGTACACACCGGCTACTCGACGCGTCAACCCCAGCGCCGGGCGCCGGCCGGGAATCGGCACGTCGACACCCCCGACCAGGACCACCGGCGACGGTTCCGAACTCGGTCGTGACCAGCACGAACGCGGTCCACCTAGGGGTCGGCGCACGCGTCGCGGGGCCACAACTCAGGGTCATCCCCCATCTGATCCCGGATGACGGAAAATGAGTGAGGACGTTTCAGAACTGCTCAGCAAGCCGGCCGTCAGCGGCGATTCCGCGCATTGTCGAGCACGGGAAATCCAGCCGCGCCGCCTCCCATTGGGGGCCGTGACCCCGCCGCCGGCCCAGCCCTCGGCGACACGCCGAGCACGGCCTGCCCACCCGCGGACCGACGCCGCCCGCGAGCCCCATCGAAGGCGCCCGGCGCGGCGGCGAGAACGGTCTTGACCTGCGGCGACGAAGCATGTTGACAGGCGAACATCGAACTGCGTACAGTCTACACGGATTAGCGTACGAGGCACGCAGAAGACCACCCGGAGCAGGGACGGCGAGGAGTGCAACGACAATGGCCTACGAATTGGCAATAGAAGCCAGCGGGCTACGAAAGTCCTACGGCGACGTGCAGGTGCTCAAGGGCGTGGACATCACCGTCCCCCGGGGCAGCGTCTTCGCCCTGCTGGGCCCCAACGGGTCGGGCAAGACGACCAGCGTCCGCATCCTCTCGACGCTCACCTCCCTCGACGCGGGACAGGCCAGGATCGCCGGCTTCGACATCGTCAAGGAGCGGCGCAAGGTGCGGCGGGCCATCACCCTGACCGGCCAGTACGCGGCGATCGACAAGAACCAGACCGGCGAGGAGAACCTGCGCATGATGGGCCGACTCACCGGCCTGTCCCGCGCCGAGTCGCAGGAGCGCGCGAAGCAGCTGCTCGCCCGGTTCGACCTGACCGACGCCGGCGGCCGGCGACTGGCCACCTACTCGGGCGGCATGGCCCGCCGGCTGGACCTCGCCGCGAGCCTGGTCGGGGCGCCGTCGGTGGTCTTCCTCGACGAGCCGACCACCGGCCTGGACCCGCGCAGCCGACTCGCACTGTGGGGTGTCATCGCCGACCTGGCCGCCAACGGCCTGACCATCTTTTTGACCACGCAGTACCTGGAGGAGGCCGACCGCCTCGCCGACCGGGTGGCCCTGCTCGACGGCGGCACCATCGTCGCCGAGGGCACCCCCACGCAGCTCAAGGAGCGGGTCGCGGGTCAGCGGCTCGACCTGGAGCTGGTCGACCGCACGGCGCTGGAGGACGTCCTCACGCTGCTGGGCGAGCGGGTGGTCACCAAGGATCTCGACCTGCTGACGATCGGGGTCACCACCGACGGCTCGGCCAACCAGGTGCGGGCCGTGCTGGACGAGGCAGACCCGCAGCGCAACCGGATCACGAAGTTCCAGGTGCACAGCGCCACGCTGGACGACGTGTTCCTGGCGCTGACGGGCCACCCCACCCCGAGCCCGGAGGTGGAGCGAGTTAAGGAGACTGTCGGTGACTGAGTCCATCGTCCTGCGCAACCGGCCCCGGCCCACCTCGCTCGGGACCGACATGGTGACCATGATCGCCCGCTGCACCCGGCTGACCAGCCGGGACCTGGACGCCCTGATGATGGCGCTGATGCTGCCCATCATGATGATGGTGCTCTTCGTCTACCTCTTCGGCGGGGCGATCCAGACCGGCGGCGACTACGTCACCTACGTCTCCCCGGGCGTGCTGCTGCTCTGCACGGTGTGGGGCGCCGCCCAGACCGGCGTGGGCGTCGCCAACGACATGAGCACCGGCATCATCGACCGGTTCCGGTCGATGGACGTCAGCGGCGCGGTGCTGCTCGGCGGCCACGTCACCGCCAGCGTCATCAAGAACATCGTCTCCACGGTCGTGGTGATCGCGGTGGCCCTGCTCATCGGGTTCCGGCCCGAGGCCAGCCTGCTCCAGTGGCTCGCCGCCGGCGGCATCCTGGTCACCTTCATCCTGGCGATGTCCTGGCTCTCCGCAGTGGTCGGGCTGCTCACCAAGTCCACCGACGCGGCCGCCAGCTTCGCCTTCATCATGATGTTCCTGCCCTACGTCAGCAGCGCGTTCGTCCCGATCCACACGCTGCCCGGCTGGTTGCAGGGCGTGGCCAAGCACCAGCCGTCCACGCCGATCATCGAGAGCGTCCGCGGGTTCCTGCTCGACCGGCCGGTCGGCGACAACCCCTGGATCGCGCTCGCCTGGTCGGTCGGCATCCTCGTCGTCTCCGTCACCCTCGCCGCGGTCTTCTTCCAGAAGAAGACGGACTGAGCGCGGGCGTCGGTCACCGACAGCGAAGGCCCTTCTCCTCCCCCGTTGGAGAAGGGCCTTCGCGCGTGCGCCGGCAGCGCCGACACGACAAGGGCGCCGCCTCCGTCGGGAGGCGGCGCCCTTGCGGCGTACGGGGGCTCAGGCCGTCTTGCGCCAGAACACCCCGCCGTTGTCCACCGGCCGGATCTCGTCGGTGATCCCGTGCTCGTCGCGGTACTCGTGCACCGCCGCCCGGCAGGGCTCCATGTTGTAGTCGTCGATGATGATGAACCCGCCCACGGAGAGCTTGGGGTAGAGCGGGATCAGCGCCTCCCGGGTCGACTCGTACAGGTCGCCGTCGAGGCGGAGCACGGCGATCGAGGAGATCGGCGCCGCCGGCAGGGTGTCCTTGAACCACCCCTCCAGGAACTCCACCTGCTCGTCGAGCAGGTCGTACGCCTTGAAGTTGGCCCGCACCGCGTCCGCCGAGACGCTGAGCATGCTGTTCAGGTTGTGCAGGGCCATCTCCTGGTCCAGCGGGTGGCTGCCCTCCCCCGCCTCGGGCACGCCCTCGAAGGAGTCGGCGACCCAGACGCGTCGGTCGGTGACGCCGTGCGCCTTGAGGATGGCGCGCATCAGGATGGTCACACCGCCGCGCCACACCCCGGTCTCGACCAGATCCCCGGGGATCCCGTCGGTCAGCACCCGCTCGACGCACTCCTGCACGTTGTCCAGACCCTCGAGACCGACCAGCGTGTGCGCGGCGGAGGTGCCCGGAAGGCCCCCCTCGGGCACCGCGGCGCCCTCGGCCCCCGTCCACCAGGGAGCGGCGTTGTCGGTGTAGATCTCGTTGGCGATCACCTTCTTGATCAGCTCAAGGTAGAGCGTGACTCCCGTGTCGGTCATCTGTCCGTCCTCTTCCGCGGCCGGCGCGCGTGGGCGACGCCGCTGTCGATCGGTCCTTGGTTGCCCTGCCGGACGCCGGTCGGGGCGCCCCGGATACCGC
>NZ_JAGPYL010000185.1:0-8539 GCF_018070095.1 Micromonospora sp. U56 | reverse complement strand
CGCCACCGGCCGGCCCTGGGCCGCCGTAGACGCCGGCGGTCGGAGCGCCGCCGTAGACGCCACCGCGCGGACCGCCCCGGTCGCCGGGGCCGAAGCCGTCGTCGGGACCCCGGTCGATCGCCCCCGAGGAGAACGGGTCGTCGCCGTCCCGGCTGTCGTCGGCCGGGGCGGGCCGGCGCCGGGACCGCAGGATGCCGGCGATGCCCGCGCCGACCAGCAGCGCGCCGAGCACGCCGATCGCGCCGATCAGGTACGTGATCTGGTCCAGGCTGAGCGAGTCGTACCAGGACTTCTCGACCACCGGCTTCTTGAGTCCGTCGGCACCGGCGAGCGCCTCGGCCCCGGTCGTCGACGGGGTGTACGCGAGGATGTCGATCGGGTCGTCGTCGTTGAGGGTGCCGCCGTCGGAGACGGTGACGAAGGTCTTCCCGTCCTGGGTGTAGGAGATCGCCTCGCCGAACGGGTCGTCCAGTGGAGTCACCAGGGGCTTGCCGGTGGTCAGCGCCGCCACGATGTCGTCGCCGGTCACGGCGTACTCGAAGGCGTCCGCGTAGGTGCGCAGCACCACCTTCGAGCCGTCGGGCGAGCGGGTCGCCCCGGTGATGGACACCCGACCGAAGATGTTCATCGGGTTGTCGGTGGTCGTCTCCGGGAGGCTGATCTCACCGACCTTCTTCATCGGCACCGGATCGGTGTCACCCTTGGGCAGCTTCCCCGTCGGGGTGTAGATCTCGGCCTTGCCGCTGGGCACCTTGGTGATCACCAGCGGCAGGCCGTCGGCGCCGATGAGCAGCGCCTCCGCGTCGCGCTGCTTCTGGTCCGGGTACGACATCCGGTGCAGCACCGGCTGCTTGCCGCCGCCGATCGGCATGCTCCACACCGCGATCCGGGTGCGCCGGTCCGTGCCCGGGTTGTTCCCGATGTCGGCGATCCAGAGCGTCTTCCGGTCCGGCGAGACGGCCAGGTCCTCCGTGTCGAAGGGGCCCGAGCCGGTATAGCTGACCTCCTTGGTGACCCGACACTTCGTGTCCAGGTAGAAGACCCGCTTCCGGTTCGCCTGCAGCGAGCCGTCGTTGACCACGATGTAGCCGGTCTTCGTCGCCACCAGCCCGGAGAGCTCGTCCAGCCGCTCGTCGGTGACCGTACAGCGCTTCTTCGGGGCGGGAGCGGAGGTCGCCGGTGCCGCCAGGGCGACACCGGCGGACGCCACGGTGGCCCCCAGCAGACCGAGGGCAACCGTGACCGAGGAAACAGCGCGGCGCATTGCGCCAGTGTCGCATGCCGCGGTGGACGGGCGTGTCACGCCGGGAGCGCTACCGCGCCCCGGCGACCGCCTCTTCCGCGGCGTACGGCGCCAGCTCGGCGGCGAGCGCCGTACCGACGCGCACGTGCAGCAGGGTGCCCTCGGGCAGGTGGGAGGTGCTCAGCACCTCGCCCTGCCGGTGCACCCGGGCCACCAGGTCACCCCGGTCGTACGGGAGCACCGCCCGGATCTCCACCGCCGGGCGGGGCAGCTGCTCCTCGACGGCCTGTCGCAGCCCGTCGATGCCGCGCCCGCTGTGCGCGGAGACGAAGATCGCGTCCGGCCAGAGCCGCTTGAGCCGCAGCAGGGTGTCCTCGTCGGCCGCGTCGGTCTTGTTGACCACCAGCAGCTCGGGCAGCCGGTCGGCGCCGACCTCGGAGAGCACCTCGCGGACCGCGCGGACCTGCTCCTCCGGGTCCGGGTGGGCCCCGTCGACGACGTGCACCACCAGGTCCGCCTCGGCGACCTCCTCCAGGGTCGAGCGGAACGCCTCGACGATCTGGTGCGGCAGGTGCCGGACGAAGCCGACCGTGTCGGAGAGGGTGTAGAGCCGGCCGTCGGAGGTGGTCGCCTTGCGGGTGGTCGGGTCGAGGGTGGCGAAGAGCGCGTTCTCGACCAGCACGCCCGCGCCGGTCAGCCGGTTGAGCAGGCTCGACTTACCGGCGTTGGTGTAGCCGGCGATGGCGACCGCGGGCACGGCGTTACGGGAGCGCCGGGCGCGCTTGGTCTGGCGTACCGTCTTCATGCCCTTGATCTCGCGGCGCAGCCGGGAGATGCGGGTGCGGATCCGCCGCCGGTCGGTCTCCAGCTTGGTCTCACCGGGACCACGCAGACCCACGCCGCCGCCGGCGCCGCCGCCGCGACCGGAACCACCGGTCTGCCGGGACAGCGTCTCACCCCAACCGCGCAGGCGCGGCAGCAGGTATTCGAGCTGGGCCAGCTCGACCTGCGCCTTGCCCTCCTTGCTCTTGGCGTGCTGGGCGAAGATGTCGAGGATCAGCGCGGTCCGGTCGACGACCTTGACCTTGGTGCGCTGCTCCAGGTTGCGCAGCTGGGACGGCGACAGCTCACCGTCGCAGATGACGGTGTCGGCGCCGGTGGCGAGGACCATCGCGCCCAGGTCGTCGACCTTGCCCCGGCCGATGTACGTCGCCGGGTCCGGGCGGTTGCGCCGCTGGATCAGCCCCTCGAGCACCTGCGAGCCGGCCGTCTCGGCCAGCGCCGCCAGCTCGGTCAGCGAGTTCTCCGCGTCGTTCTGCGTGCCCTCGGTCCAGACGCCCACCAGGACCACCCGCTCCAGGCGCAGCTGCCGGTACTCGACCTCGGTGATGTCGGTGAGTTCGGTGCTGAGGCCGGGGACGCGCCGCAGCGACTGACGCTCCGACAGTTCCATCTCGCCGGTGGTGACATCGAGCTCCTCGTCCTCGAAGGGCACGAAGCTCTCCTGGTTCCGCAAACCGGTCTCCTGTCCGTTTTTTGCCGCTAAGGAAAGTAATCCTGACATGTGGCAACGCCGGACGCACCTGCTATATGCCCGCCCCCGAGGTGGCAAAAGTCGGGGGCGGATGCCGGGCGACCTCGGCAGGCGGGTAGAAATGCCTGGCGAGCCGCTCAGCGTCGACGGAGGGACCCCGTGGCAATCACCCGACTACCGAGTGCCGGATTCTCGATCACGATCCGGATCGCGGTGCCCGCGGACGCCTCGTCGATCGGCCGGCTGACCACCGCGGTCGGTGAGGCCGGCGCGATCGTCACCGCCCTCGACGTGGTCGACTCCGACCCGACCAGCGTCATCGTCGACCTCACCTGCGACACCGCCGACGCCAGCCACGCCGACCAGGTGGTCGACGCGCTGACCGCGCTGGACGGCGTGGACGTGCGCAAGGTCTCCGACCGGACGTTCCTGCTGCACCTCGGCGGCAAGATCGAGGTCAGCCCGAAGGTGGCGCTGCGCACCCGCGACGACCTGTCCCGCGCGTACACCCCGGGGGTGGCCCGGGTCTGCATGGCGATCGCCGAGAACCCCGCGGACGCCCGCCGGCTGACCATCAAGCGCAACACCGTCGCGGTGGTCAGCGACGGCTCGGCCGTGCTCGGCCTGGGCAACCTCGGGCCGGCCGCCTCGCTGCCGGTGATGGAGGGCAAGGCGGCGCTGTTCAAGCGCTTCGGCGGGGTGGACGCCTGGCCGGTGGTGCTGGACACCCAGGACACCGACGAGATCGTGCAGATCGTCAAGGCGATCGCCCCCGCGTACGGCGGGATCAACCTGGAGGACATCGCCGCACCGCGCTGCTTTGAGATCGAGGCCCGGCTGCGCGAGGCGCTGGACATCCCGGTCTTCCACGACGACCAGCACGGCACCGCGATCTGCGTGCTGGCCGCGCTGACCAACGCGCTGCGCGTCGTGGGCAAGCAGCTTTCGGACGTCCGGGTGGTCGTCTCCGGAGCCGGCGCGGCCGGCACCGCGATCATGAAGCTGCTGCTGCGCCAGGGCGTGGGCGACATCATCGCGTACGACCGGCAGGGCGCCCTGCACCGCGGCCTGACCGGGCTCAACCCGGCCTGGCAGTGGCTGGCGGAGAACACCAACAACGAGAACTACGCCGGCGACCTGCCCGGGGCGGTCCGCGGCGCGGACGTCTTCATCGGGGTGAGCGCGCCGAACCTGCTCACCGGCGACGACATCGCCACCATGGCGAAGGACGCGATCGTCTTCGCGCTGGCCAACCCGGACCCGGAGGTCGACCCGCGGGAGGCGCGCAAGCACGCCGCGGTCGTCGCCACCGGCCGCTCGGACCAGCCGAACCAGATCAACAACGTGCTCGCCTTCCCGGGCGTCTTCCGGGGCATGCTCGACGCGCACGCCGAGGAGTTCACCGAGGAGATGGCGCTCGCCGCGGCCCGGGCCATCGCGGACGTGGTCGGCGAGGACAAGATCAACCCGACGGTGATCGTGCCCAGTGTCTTCGACTCCCGGGTCGCCCCGGCGGTCGCCGCCGCCGTCCGCGCCGCCGCCCAGAACCCGGCCACCGCGCCGCGACCGGCCGCCGACTCGGGCCCGGCCGACCTCCCCGAGATCGCCGCCAACGCCTCCGCGACCCCCTGACGCCCGCCTGCGGGTACGCCCGCTGGCCCCGGACGGACGAGTCGGCTCGTCCTGGCGGGTCGGCGGGGCCGACGGCTCAGGGGAGCAGGGTGGCGGGGGTGACGGTGCCGGTGGCCACCAGGACGGCCGGGCCGGCCAGCCAGCAGGAGTCGTCGGTGACGGTGACCGTCAGGCGGCCGCCGGGAACGTCCACCGCGACCGTGCCGGTGTCCCGGGCGGCGTCGCGCAGGGCCACCGCGGCCACCGCGCAGGCGCCGGTGCCGCAGGAGAGCGTCTCGGCGGAGCCCCGCTCGTAGACCCGCATCAGCACGTGCCCGTCGGTGCCGGCGACCGGCTTTCCGGAGGTGATGAACTCGACGTTCACGCCGGCCGGGAAGACCCCGACGTCGTACTCGGGCGCGTGGGTCAGGTCGAGGCTGGCCAGCTCCAGCCCGGCCGGCAGCACGCAGACCAGATGCGGGTTGCCGACGTCCACCGCCGCGCCGGGCAGGGTCAGCCCGCCCAGGGTGGCCGTCGAGGCGTCGTACACCCGGGGGCGGCGCATCTCGACGGCGATGGCGTCGGCCTCGACCCGCGCGCGCACGACGCCGGCCCGGGTGGCCACCGGCAGCGCCGCGCCGGCGGGGGTGGCCAGCCCGTTCTCGAGCAGGTAGCGGACGAAGACCCGGGCGCCGTTGCCGCACATCTCCGCGAACGACCCGTCGGAGTTCCAGTAGTCCATGAACCACTCGGCCTCGGCCGCCAGGGCGGCGCCCTCCGGATGCTTCGCCGCCCGCACCACCCGCAGCACGCCGTCGCCGCCGACGCCGCGCCGCCGGTCGCAGATCGCGGCGACCAGCCCGGGCGTCAGGTCGAGCGCCCCGTCCGGGTCGGGCAGGATGACGAAGTCGTTGCCGGTGCCGTGGCCCTTGGTGAACTCCACGCCCCCATCATCCCCGATGGTCGGCGACCATCCGCAGCGCAGTGTCGACAAACGCCGGCGAGGCCGAGTCGAGCCAGAGGATCCGCGGGTCGCGGCGGAACCAGGAGCGCTGCCGGCGGACGAAGCGCCGGGTGGCCCGGATCGTCTCGTCGTGCGCCTCGGTCTCGGTCAGCTCCCCGGCCAGGAAGCGCAGCACCTGCTGGTAGCCGAGCGCCCGGCTGGCGGTGCGCCCCTCGGGCAGGCCGTGACCGACCAGCTCACGGGTCTCGGCGACCAGCCCGTCGGCCCACATCCGGTCCACCCGCAGCGCGATCCGCTCGTCCAGCAGCGCGGTGTCCAGGTCGACGCCGAGCTGCACCGACGGGTAGTACGGGGTCGGTTCGGGCAGCGAGGCGGTGAACGGCGCCCCGGTCAGCTCGATCACTTCGAGGGCCCGGACGATCCGCCGGCCGTTGCCGGGCAGGATGCCGGCCGCGGCGGCCGGGTCGGCCTCCGCCAGCCGGGCGTGCAGCGGGGCCGGCCCCACCGCCGCCAGCTCCGCCTCCAGCCGCTGCCGCACCGCCGGATCGGTGCCGGGGAACTCGAACTGCTCCAGCACCGCCCGCACGTACAGCCCGGAGCCGCCGACCAGCAGCGGCACCCGGCCCCGGGCCAGGATGTCGTCGACCGCCGCGCGGGCCAGCCGCTGGTACTCCGCGACGCTGGCCGGCTCGGTGACGTCCCAGATGTCCAGCAGGTGGTGCGGCACGCCCTCCCGCTCGGCCGGAGCCAGCTTGGCCGTGCCGATGTCCATGCCCCGGTAGAGCTGCATCGAGTCGGCGTTGACCACCTCACCGTCGAGGGCGTGCGCCAGGGCGATGCTCAGCGCGGACTTGCCGGCGGCGGTCGGACCGACCACCGCCACGACCGTGCCGGTCACGCCGGCTCCCAGGACGCCACGACGTAGGCAACGCCGTAGGGCGCCGAGTAGTGGCGCAGCGCGCCCCGCCAGTCGCCGCCGGCCGCGCGGACCGCGCCGGCCAGCATCTGCCAGGGCGCCCGTCCGGCCACCCGCAGCTGCGCCGACAGCACCGGGTCCAGGCCGAGCAGGGCGTCGGCGTCCGCGTCGGCCAGGGCCCGGGCGACCCCGTCGTCGTACGCCTCGGCGCGCGGGTCGTCGTAGCCGGGCGCCTGCCGGCCCCGGCAGGCCGACCCGTCCCCCAGCACCAGCAGCGCGACCCGGCGATCGGGCTCGCCGGCGAGTGCCGCCCCCAGCTCGGCGCAGTCCGCCGGCGACGCGTCGGTCGCCACCGACCGGGCCAGCCGGGGCAGCGGGGTTCCCGACCGGCCGATCAGCCAGGCGCCGACGGTCAGGCTCAGCGGCAGCCGCTCGCCACCTGCGCAGTTGGTCCGCCAGAGCGGGACGCGCCGGTCCAGCCCGTACGCCCGCAGCGAGCCGATGTCCGCCGCGTCGAACGTGGTGGTCCGCGGTCCGTCGCCCACCAGCAGGACCACGTCCGGCGCGGCGGCGAGCAGCCCGGTGACGGCCTCGTCACAGGCGGCGCGGAGGTCGTCCAGCTCAGCGGCGGCGGCGGCGCCGGCCAGCTCGGGCACGATCAGGGGCGGGTGGGGGCAGACGGCGGCGGCGACCAGAGGCACGGGTTCACGGTAGCCGGACGCGCCGGTGCGTCCCCGCGCCGATCCGGTCATTGCAGCGGTAGGACACCGTATGGTCACGGTCGACGACAGGCGCTTCACACTCACGGGGGCGGACCTGTGACAATGCCGGGAGTAACTTGGCTGCGCCGTGGCGGCGTTCGCGGGGTCCGTCCCTTCGACGCCGGGAGAACGAGGATGGGCACATGAGCGACTGGACTGCCTTCGGACGGGTGGACGCGGACGGCACCGTGTACGTCAAGACCGCCGAGGGCGAGCGGGTGGTCGGATCCTGGCAGGCGGGTGCCCCCGAGGAGGGGCTTGCCCACTTCGCCCGACGCTTCGCCGACCTGGTGACCGAGGTGGATCTGACCGAGGCCCGGCTCAACTCGGGCGCGGCGGACGCCGGCCACTCCCTGACCACGATCCGCCGGATCCGCGCCTCGCTGGCCGAGGCGCACGTCGTCGGCGACATCGACGCCCTGGCCGCACGGCTGGACAAGCTCGCCGCCGTCGCCGAGGAGAAGGCCGGCGAGGCCAAGGCCGCCCGGGACGCCGCCCGCGGCGAGGCGCTCGCCCGCAAGACCGCCCTGGTCGAGGAGGCGGAGAAGCTGGCCGCCGAGTCGACCGGCTGGAAGACCGCCGGCGACCGGCTCAAGGAGATCCTCGACGAGTGGAAGACCATCCGCGGGGTCGACAAGAAGGCCGACGGTGAGCTGTGGAAGCGGTTCGCCGCCGCCCGGGACGGGTTCACCCGCCGCCGGGGCGCCCACTTCGCCTCCCTCGACCAGCAGCGCAAGCAGGCGCAGACGGTCAAGGAGGAGCTGGTCGCCGAGGCGGAGAAGCTGAAGGACTCTACCGACTGGGCGGTCACCGCCAACCAGCTCAAGGAGCTGATGAACCAGTGGAAGGCCGCGCCGCGCGCCTCCAAGGAGGCCGAGCAGAAGCTCTGGGAACGGTTCCGGGCCGCCCAGGACGCCTTCTTCAGCCGGCGTAGCGAGGTCTTCTCGGCCCGCGACAACGAGCAGCGGGCCAACCTGGAGCGCAAGCAGGCCCTGATCGCCGAGGCCGAGGCGCTGGACGTCGACGCCGACCCGAAGGGCGCGCAGGCCAAGCTGCGGGAGATCCAGGCCCAGTGGCACGAGGCCGGTCGGGTGCCGCGGGAGGCCGCCGCCGGGCTGGAGCGGCGGCTGCGAACCGTGGACGACAAGGTCCGCGAGGTCATGGACTCGGCCTGGCGGCGGACCACCAAGGAGGACAACCCGCTGCTCGCCCAGATGCGGGCGCAGGTGGCCGAGGCCGAGGAGCGGCTGGCCCGGGCGCAGGCCGCCGGGGACGCCCGCCGGATCAAGGAAGCCGAGCAGGCGCTCGCCTCCAAGCGGCAGTTCCTCCAGCTCGCCGAGCAGGCCGGCTGACGCCGTAACGCTCCGGGAGCCCCGGTCCCCCGACGGGACCGGGGCTCCCGCGCATCCGCCCCCGCCCCGCCCACCCACCGCCACTCCCCACCCGACCTGTCGCCCCAAAGATCCACGCACATACAGAGAAAGCGGGCTCATTCCGCGACGGATAGGCC
>NZ_JAGPYL010000184.1:0-8781 GCF_018070095.1 Micromonospora sp. U56 | reverse complement strand
GCGCTGCTCGACGCGGCCCGCAGGGGCGCACCGCGCCCGGCGCTGCGGCTGTGTGTCTCCGGCGGCGCGTCGCTGCCGCTCAGCGTGCTGGACGAGGTCGCGGCGACGAGTGGGCGGCGGCGGTGGACGGGCTGCGGTCCCGCGGCCTGATCGCCGACGGTGGCGCCGACGACCTGGCCCTAACCGACGCCGGCCGGGAGTTGCGTCAGTCGGTCGAGGACCGGACCGACGCGCTCGCCGAACCGGCCTACCGGGTGCTCGGCGAGGACGGGTGTGCGCGGCTCGCGGAGGTGGCGCGGCCGCTCAGCCGCGCCGTCGTCGACGCCGGGCTGCTGAACCTGAAGGCCACGCCCACCGTGGGATGACCGCCGGTGCGGTGGAGTGGGTACTCACGACGGCAGGTTCAACTCCACGCAGCAGGCACCGGGGCGGGGGGCCAGGCGGGCCGCGACATCGGCGGCGCCGAGCCCTTCGAGCAGGCCGGTGAGGAAGGCGTGGTTCAGCCCGCAGACGAGTGCGGTGTGCCGGGTGGCCAGGGCGTGGAACGGGCAGTTGTGCAGTAGCACCCGCCGCTGCGCGTCGGGCCGCGGCTCGAATCCGAGGCCGCCCAGCGCCGACAGGACGTCGCACCCGTCCTCGGCCAGTCCGGCGCCCAGGCTGCGGCCGCGCTGCCCGGCGAGCCGACGCGCGGCGTCGTCGGCGTTGGCCGGATCGTCGACGACCGCGTCGGCGAGGATCTCGGCGATCAGTTCGTAGCGGCGTTCCGGGACCGTGACGGCGAGACCGTCCCCCGCCGGCTCGTACACCTTGGGGCTGCGGCCCCGGCCTCTCGGCTGGTCGGGTGGGGCCTGATAGCGGGCCCGCAGCAGGCCGGCGTCGACGAGCTTGTCCAGGTGGAAGGCGGCCAGCCCGCGGGTGATCCCGGTGGCGTCGGCGGCCTCCTCCCGAGTGACGGGGTGGTCCTGATGGCGCACGTGGTCGTACAGCGCCCGCCGGGACGGATCGGCGAGCGCGGCCACGGCTGTCCATCGGTCCGGCATCCCACCGAGATTATCACCAGCGCCGGCTATTGAAATTCTTCCGCGCCGGGTACAGCATGAATAACGACAACGTTGGTTGGCGAAAACGGGTGGGTGGTCGACATGGAGCTGATGGGCCGAGCGTCCACCACCCACCGCCCGTCGATGGGAGTAGAGGTGGCCCTCAGTCCGCTACAGGTCGACCGGCGGCCCGCCACAAAGGACCTGGTCGCCGCCGAACAGGCCGCGGCCGCGTTCCTGGCGGCACTCGGCGTGAACCTCGACGCCGACGGGCTCGCCGAAACGCCGGGCCGGATGGCCCGCGCCTATGCCGAACTGCTCACCCCGCGCGAATTCCGGCTCACCACCTTCGACAACGACGAGGGCTACGACGAGCTCGTCGTAGCCCGGGCCATCCCGATCCGCTCGGTGTGCGAACACCACCTGCTGCCGTTCATCGGCGTCGCCCACGTCGGGTACCTGCCCGGCGAGCGGATCCTCGGGCTGTCCAAGCTCGCCCGGGTGGCGGAACTCTTCGCCCACGGCCCGCAGGTCCAGGAACGGCTGACCAAGCAGATCGCCGACTGGCTCACCGCCCACCTGCGTCCGAGCGGCGTCGGGGTGGTCATCGAGGCGCAACACCTGTGCATGACCCTGCGGGGGGTCCAGGCGGTCGGCGCCACCACCATCACCTCCACGCTGCTCGGCGCGCTACGCGACGACTCGCGCTCCCGCGCCGAGTTCTTCACCCTCACCGGAGTCGGCGCCCGCGCCTGACACGTCCCGCTAGGAGAATCCGTGACCCAGCAGCGTCCGTTCGTGATCGTCGGGGCCGGGCTGGCCGGAGCCAGAGCCGCGCAGACACTCCGCGAGGAGGGGTTCGACGGCAAGATCGTCCTGTTCGGCGAGGAGACCGAGCGCCCGTACGAACGGCCGGCACTGTCCAAGGGCCTGCTGCTGCGCACCAGCGAGCGCGACAGCGTCTACGTGCACGACGCCGGCTGGTACGCCGACCACGACGTCGACCTGCGTACCGGCACCCGGGTCACCGCCCTCGACCGCCGGTCCCGAGAGGTCACGGTCGCCGACGGGCAGCGCTTCCCCTACGACAGGCTGCTGCTGGCCACCGGGTCACGCGCCCGGACCCTGCCGATTCCCGGCGCGCACCTCGACGGCGTGCTGCGGCTGCGTACCCTCGCCGACAGCGACCGCATCTCCGACGCCCTCGTCGACGGGGCGAAGGTCGTCATCGTCGGCGCCGGCTGGATCGGCCTGGAAGTGGCGGCCGCCGCGCGCACCCGCGGCGCCACCGTCACCGTCGTCGAGATCGCCGACCTGCCCCTGCAGCGCGTCCTCGGCGACCAGCTCGCCACCGTCTTCGCCGACCTGCACCGCGCCCACGGGGTCAGCTTCCACTTCGGTACCCAGGTCCACGAGTTCCAGGGGTCGGACCGGGTCAGCGCGGTACTGCTCGCCGACGGCACCGTCCTGCCCGCCGACCTCGTCGTCGTCGGCGTCGGCGTCCAGCCCGACACCGAACTCGCCGAACAGGCCGGCCTCGCCGTCGACAACGGGGTCCTCGTCGACGACACCCTGCGTACCAGCGACCCGGACATCTGGGCCGCCGGCGACCTGGCCAACGCCCAGCACCCGCTGCTGGGCACCAGGGTGCGGGTCGAGCACTGGGCACACGCCCTGCACTCCGGGCCCGCCGCTGCCCGCGGCATGCTCGGTCAGGCCGTCAGCTACGACCGGCTGCCCTACTTCTACACCGACCAGTACGAGCTGGGCATGGAGTACACCGGCCACGCCCCGCCCGGCTCCTACGACCGGGTCGTCGTCCGCGGCGAGCTCACCAGCGGCGAGTTCATCGCGTTCTGGACCGCCCAGGGGCGGGTGCTGGCGGGCATGAACGTCAACGTCTGGGAGGTGACCGGCCCGATCGGGCAGCTGATCCGCTCCCGCCAGCCCGTCGACCTCGACCGCCTGGCCGATCCCGCCGTCGCCCTCGACAGCCTGATCCGTCAGGAGTGAGCGAACCCGGGCGAGGTGGTCGGCGACGGGTTCACCGCCGGTAGGTGTACCAGCGACCCGAAGGGGTACCCGCGCCGGACATATCCCGTCAGACAGGGTGGTTGCGGTGGAAAGTCGAGCCAAGGCGTTGGGTCACGGGATCCATCCCATGATGATCGTGTTCCCGCTGGGGCTGTTCGCCACAGCGGTGATCTTCGACGTCCTGTATCTGATCACGGACCGCGCTGGATTCCAGATCTCCGCCGGGTACATCATCGGCGCCGGTATCATCGGCGGTCTCGTCGCCGCGGTCTTCGGGTTCATCGACTGGCGGGCCATCCCGGCCGGTACCCGCGCCAAGCGCGTCGGCGCGATCCACGGCATCGGCAACGTCGTCGTCGTGCTGCTGTTCGCGGTGAGCTGGTTGGCGCGGGCGTCCGCGGAGAACTGGGAGCCGAACGCCCTGGCCCTGATCTGCAGCTTCGCGGGCATCGTCCTGTCCGGGATGACGGCCTGGCTCGGCGGCGAACTGGTCGAGCGGCTGGGCATCAGTGTCAGCGACGGCGCCGGCGTCAACGCGCCGAGTTCCCTGTCCCACCGTCCCGCGCGCGGCGCCCGCTCCTGACCCGACGGCACGGCATCGCCGCGATGCCACCGGCCCGTCGACCGTGCCCCGTGCCGATGGAGGAACCGTGACCGGGTTGCGTACGGACCTGTACGAGCTGCGGATGGCGGCCAGCTACCTGCGCCGGGACATGGTGGAGCACGCCACGTTCAGCCTGTTCGTCCGCCGCCTACCGCCGCAGCGTGGCTTCCTGGTGGCCGCCGGGCTGGCCGAGGCGCTGGCGTTCCTGGAGAGCTTCGCGTTCGACGAGGGCGAACTCGGCTACCTGCGCGACACCGTCGGGCTCGACGAAGCGACGCTGGCGGCGCTCGCGGGGCTGCGGTTCACCGGTGACGTGTGGGCCGTACCGGAGGGCCGGGTGGTGTTCGCCGACGAACCGCTGCTGGAGGTCACCGCGCCGATCGCCGAGGCGCAGCTGGTGGAGACCGGCGTGCTGAACCTGATCACCTTTCACACCACGGTGGCCAGCAAGGCCGCCCGATGCCGCCTCGCCGCCGGCGACGCGCAGTTGGTCGACTTCGCGTTCCGCCGCACGCACGGGATCGAGGCCGGCGCGGCCGTGGCGCGGGCGTCCGCGATCGCCGGCTTCGCCGCGACCAGCGACGTCGAGGCCGCTCGGCGCTACGGGCTGCTGCCGTCCGGGACGATGGCCCACTCGTACGTCGAGGCGTTCCCCGACGAGCGCGCCGCGTTCCGGGCGTTCGCGACCGACTTCCCGACGAACCCGGTGTTCCTCGTCGACACCTACGACACGCCCGCCGGGGTACGCGCCGCCGTCGAGGTCATCGCGCAGCTGGGACTGACCGGCCCGGTGGGCGTGCGGCTCGACTCCGGAGATCTCGCCGCGCTGGCCGTGCAGACCCGCGCGATCCTCGACGAGGCCGGGCTGACCGAGGCCCAGATCGTGGCCAGCGGCAGCCTCGACGAGGACGTCATCGCGGCGCTTGTCGCCGCGGGCGCACCGATCGACGCGTACGGAGTCGGCACCCGCATGGGCGTCTCGTTCGACGCGCCGTCCCTGGACAGCGCCTACAAGCTGGTGGCCGTCGGCGACCGGCCGGTGCTCAAGCTGTCGCCCGGCAAGGCCACCCTGCCCGGTCCCAAGCAGGTCTTCCGCGATCCCGCCGGTGCCGGCGGCGACGTGGTGGGGCTGCGCGACGAGCCCCCGCCGGGCGACCGCGAGCCGCTGCTCGTGCCGGTCATGCGCGGCGGCCGTCGCCTGGCCGCCGCCGACCCGGCCGGTGAGGTACGCGCCGCGCGCGGCCGGTTCGACGCGGACCTCGCCTGGCTGCCGGAGCCGGCGCGCCGGCTGGCGGACCCGGCGCCGCTCACCGCCACCGTCAGCCCGGCCCTGGCCGCGCTGCACGAGCGGGTGGCCGCGCAGGTGGCGCGGGGCGGGACCTACTGACGCGGGCCGCTCACGCTATGGCGCTCCGCACCAGTGGCAACTCCGGGCTGGCGCGTGCGCGCCAGCCCGGAGCAGCGTTCGGGTTACCGCAGGGCCAGCACGGCCAGGTAGCCGAGGTGGTCCGAGGCCCACCGGCCGTCGGGGGTCTGCCGCTCGTTGCCGAAGATGAGGGCCGACACGGGTACGACCGCCCCCCGGAACAGGACCATGTCGATACGGTGTTCGACGGCGTCGGCGGGTTGGTTCAGGTCGTCGCCCAGACCCGCGGTGTAGCCGGGTTCATCCGGGTGCAGGATCTCCCACGTGTCCCGCATCCCGCCGGCCACCAGCGCCGCGTAGGCGAGCCGGTTCTCGGCGACGGGCAGGTCGGGACCCGTGTTGAGGTCACCGGCGAGGATGACGTCACCCGGCGCGGTGGCCAGCGGCCCGGCCAGCAGTTCCCGCGCCTGCAGCACCCGGACACCGGGGTGAAAGGCCTCCAGGTGGGTGTTCACGAACCGGAACGGGCGTTGCCCGTGCACCACGTCCACCGCGGTCCAACCGCGGGTGCTGGTCACGGTCCCGCCCGTTGCCGCGAGCGTGAAGGTGAGGTTGTTGGCGAAGGTGCCGGACGAGGAGTCGGTCACCTGCACCCGGCCGCCGTGGCGCACCAGGATCACGTCGCGCATCGTGAGCCGTACGTCGAGGAAGTGCGGCCCGCCGGCGGGCGCCTCCAGATCCGCCTCGGCCTGTACGACCGCGATGTCGTACGGGTGACCGGAACGGCTCAGCTCGCCCATGAGGAGGGCCAGGTAGTCGTACCGGACGTCGGTGGCCGGTGCGGCGAGGTCACCGAACGTGCCGGTGCGCCACAGGGCGACCTCCTGCAGGCCGACCAGATCCGGCTTGTTCTCGGTGATCTCCCGAGCGAGCAGCTTCGCCCGGGCCGGAAAGTTGACCAGGCCGACATGGCTGAACAGCGCGGAGTTGGCGGCCAGGAACGCGCCCGTGGTCGGGGCGCCGATGGACGGCGTCAGATCGCCGCCCAGATACAGGTTCCGGGTCATCACGGTGACTTTGGACTGTCCCTCGGCGTGAACGGGCGCGCCGAAAATGCCGAGGCTGACCAGTGCGATGGCGGCGGCAAGGGTGACTCTCGCTGCTCGCCAGCGGGAGGTGGTGGGTGTCGGGAGCATCCTCTTCGATCCTCTCTCCCGGCGACTACGCCGGCGTCGGACGTGAGATCGATCCGGTGGTGCGAGGTGGGGACGCGCAAGGGGCGTCGCGGTGCGTGCACGCTATCGCCGCGCGGACGGTCCGGGATAGCCGTGGATATCGGCGGTTCGGCCCCACCCGCCAACCGGTACGGGTACTCGACGATGACGCCGCCTCCACCGATCGGCCGCCGGCGGAACCAGCCGATGGCTACGGCGTGTCCTGACCCGCCGCGCGCGGTTGTACCGGGTGGACGCGGAACCCCTTCGCGATGAGAGGCGACCGGTGGCGGCGACGGACGGGACGGCTTCGGGCTGGCGGGCCCGGTGGGTCACCCGAGAGAACGAGCGGCGGCGCAAGGCGTACGAGGCCGCCGCCGAGGCGTGGCGACGACGCGACAACGAGCTACGGCAGCTCTGCGCCCGGGCCGACGAACCCGAGCAGCCGGCCCAGACGCCCGTGGGGCTGCCCGTGGACCTGGACGACGACGAGGTCGTGGCCACCGTGCAGGCCGGGGCGGAACTCCTCGAGGTGACGGCCCGGCACGCCGCCGGCCTGCCCGCGTCGGAGCTGACCGTCGTTCCCGTGGCGGACCCGGTCCGGTCACCCGGACCGACGAAGGGCATCGCGGTGGTCGACGCCGGCACGGCGGTGGTGACCGACCGGCGGCTGGTCCTCATCGGACGCCACGGGGTCCAGGAGTGGCCGTACCCGCAGCTCACCGGGGTGGCACACCATCCGGAGCAGCCGTTCACCCTGCTGCACGAGCAGGGCGCGGGAAGGATCCGGGGAGTACGGGTGCCGCCGACCGCCGCAGCCGCCTTCCGGCTGCGACTCACCGTCGCGTACGCCGACGCCGTCGCCGAGCGGGATGCGCTGCTGGACCGGCTCGACGAGGCGGTGGTGGCGCACTGGCGTACCCAACCGGCGGCGCCGGCGCCGGCCACGCCCGCCGAGGCCCCGGCCGCCGCCCGCCTCGCCCTTCCGGCGCTGGTCGCCGCCGTCGCGGTGCTGCTGGCCCTGGCGGGGGTCGTGGGCACGGTCCGGTGGTCCGCGGCGGACCGGCCGGTGGTCGGAATGGACATCGGCGGCCGCCCCTCGACCGACCCGGATGAAACCTCGCCGTCCGCCGCCGTTGGCGCGCCGCGCAGCCCCACCGCTCCCACCGCCACTCCGCAGCCGGACGCCACCACCGCGCCCGGCACGTCCCGTCCCGGTACGGCACTGGTGCCCGGTTCCGGGCCGATCACCTCGCCTGGACCGGGCCCGACCGGTGGTGCCTCGCCCACCAGGCCCTCCGGGCAGCCGTCGGCCAGCAGCACCGGCGGCGGCCAACCGAGCCCGTCCACCGGCTCGCCGAGCCCGACCTCGGTGGACCGCTGCGGCGCACCGGAGAACCCGTACGGCTACAACTACTGCGGCGGCTCCTACATCGACGACCCGGCCGCGGACGTCTGCGACTGGTTCGCCTGCGTGGATACCTTCTGGAACGGCAAGGGCTACCTGGTGCAGTGCGAGGACGGCCTGGTCAGCATGACCGGCGTACCGGGCGGGCCGTGCGCCGACCACGGTGGCACCCGACGCCCGGGCTACGTCTGACCGCGGCGGTGGCGCTGGTCGACGCCGGGTTCACGGCGCGGGCTGTCGGAGCAGGGCCGTGCTCGTTGAGGCCAGGATGTTACGAACAGCACCACCACCCGGTCCGTTGACCCTCGTTGGGCTCTGGAGCGATGGCAGGCAGAGCGGCCGACCATGGGCGGGGGACAGAGTGATGGATGATCAGGCGGAGTGGGACGACCTGCGCGAGCGCCGGATGGCGGAGCCGGGGGCCGTCGAGGCGTACGAGGCGGCCCGGATCGCGTTCGAGCTGGGCCGGACGGCGCGGCAGCTGCGGGAGCGCGCCGGCCGCATGGCGCTCCGCCGGCGGGCGGCCCGCCCCTGAACACCTCTCGATGCCGGGAGACATGCTGGGGGAACCTCAACGGGCCGGCGGACGTCGAAGGGCTGCGGAGGTGAGCGGGGATGGCCCGGACGGCGCTGGCTGGCATGGGTGACCGCGGTGGCCGTCCTCGGTGGCTGCGCGACCGGCAGCGGACCCGGCGGGGATGACCTGGACCGGTTGCGCCTGCAGGCGCGCGACGCCCTGACCCGGTATGACCAGGCGGTCCTCGCCGCCGGTGGGGCGCAGGCCTTCGTGCCGGTCGGGGAGCTGACCGGCCAGCTCGGCGACTGGGAACAGGCGAACGGCGACAACAACAAGCAGGCGTTGCTGACCGGCCGGATCGTCCCCGCCACGGCGCTGCCCGCCCTCGGGCAACCGACGGGGAAGGTGGTCTGGGAGAACGGCAGGACGCAACCCGTTCCCCTGGCGTCGGCCGAGGAGGCACTCGCCCGGCTGAGAGACCGTCGGGTAACCGGTTGAGGACTGAGGGTTATAGCGAGACGCGCCGATTGGCGGTGCTCGACAAATAGATCATCCCCGCCATGATCGCGATGTGTGTGCAACAGAGATCGTGGCGGGG
>NZ_JAGPYL010000183.1:0-8809 GCF_018070095.1 Micromonospora sp. U56 | reverse complement strand
TGTCCCAGCCGCCGGTGGGGGTGTCCACGAACGCGTCGGCGGCGGCCAGCAGCCGGCCGAAGTCCCCGTCGAAGTAGGCCCGCATCGCCTCGCCCGAGTAGCTGGTGGCGAGGGTCTGCCCGCTGCCCCGGGCGGCCGGCGCGGTCGACAGCAGCGCGTCGGAGCGCAACCAGTCGCCCTCCTCGCGCAGCGCGAAGGCGAGGTTCTGCAGCGCCCGGGGCAGGGCGAGCAGCTGCTGGGTCCGGCTCAACTCGACCAGCGCGTGCAGTTCGTCCAGGCCGGCCCGGTCGCCAGCCTGGTAGCGAGCGGTGGCCGCGGTGATCCGGGCGTTGGTGCGGATCTCCGCCAGGCCCAGGCGCTCGCCGATCCCGGCCGCCGTCTCGGCGGCGGCCACCGCCGCGTCCCGCTCGTAGTTGAGCATGTGCAGCCGGCCCAGCTCGGCGTGCGCGTCGGCCTTCTGGGCGCTGTCCGGCAGCGGCGTGAAGAGCGCGACCGCCCGGTCCAGGCAGGCCACCGCGGCGCTGCGGTCGGCGCGCAGCCAGGCGGCCTGGCCGAGCAGCGTCCAGGCCCGGGCCGCGCAGGCGTCGTCGCCGTGCGCGAGCAGCCGGTCGGCCAGCGCGTGCAGCTGCTCCGGGCCGCCGCCGGAGAGGAAGGCGTTGCCGTCGCGGTAGAACGAGATCTCGGTGCTCAGCAGCTCCAGTTGCAGCCGGTCGACCGGGTCGCTGTCGTCGGCCAGGCCGAGGGCGCGGCCCGCGTGGCTGGCCGCGGCGTCCAGCCCGTGCAGGGCGTACGCGCGGCGGGCCGCCCGGTGCAGCGCGGCCCGCGCGGGGCCGGCGTACCGCTGGATCGGCATGCCGAGCGTGCGGGCGATCTCGTGGGCCGCCCAGCGGTGGTGCGCCAGCACCTCGGCCAGGTCGGTGTCCCGGCTCTGCGACAGCGCGTCCAGCCAGCCGGCCGTCCGCTCGTGCCGGGCCACCCGCTCGGTTCGCGGCAGCCGCTGGTAGCAGACGTCGCGCACCAGCACGTGCCGGAACCGGAACTCCGGCTGCCCGGCCATCGTGGACGCCGCCTGCTCGTGGATGAAGTCGCGCTGTTCCAGCCGGCGCAGGCACCGCTCCACCGACTCGACCGGCTGGCCCAGCGCGGCGGCCACCGCGCCCGGCCAGAACTGCACGCCGACCACCGAGGCGGCCAGCAGCACCGCGCGGTCCTTGGCGTCGAGCAGGTCGACGCGGTTGGCGATGACCGCGTGCACGCTCTCCGGCATCGGCAGGTCGAGGTGCTTCTCCAGCGACCAGCCCCGCCCGGACTGGCGCAGCGCGCCCTGTTCGATCAGCATCCGTACGTACTCGTGGGCGTAGAGCGGGTTGCCGCCGGCCACCTCGATCAGCGGGCTGAGCATGTCGGCGGAGAAGGCCGCCTGGCCGAACATGTGCGCGTAGAGCGAGGCGATGCCGGTGTCGCGCAGTGGCGGGAGGGTGATCGTCACCGAGCCGGTGATGGTGCCCGCCCAGCTCGGGTCCCGGTCGACCAGCTCCGGGCGGGCGGTGCAGAGCAGCAGCAGCGGCACGTCCCGGGCGGCGGCGCCGAGCAGCTCGACGAAGCGCAGCATCGCGTCGTCGGCCCAGTGCAGGTCCTCGAAGACCAGCACGGTGGGGCGGCGGGCGGCCAGCGCCAGCAGGAAACGACGCCAGGCCGACTCGGTCTCCTCGGCGGGGAGCGTGACGCCGGCGAGCCCGACCAGCGGGCGCAGCGCGTCGACCAGCCGGTCCCGCTCGCCGGGGCCGACCAGCTCGGCCACCGCCGCGCTCAGCCGGCGGGACGCGGTGGGGGCCGGGTCGGTGTCCAGGATGCCGGCCTCGGTCTTGACGATGTCGGCCAGCGCGGCGAACGTGACGTTCTCGCCGAACGGCGGGCACCGCCCGGTACGCCAGCTCACCGGTTCGTCGACCAGCCGCCCGGAGTGCCGGTACAGCTCCCGGATCAGCCGGCTCTTGCCGATGCCGGCCCGGCCGAAGAGCGTCACCACCTGGGGGCGGCGGTCCCGCAGCGACCGGTGCAGGGCGTTGACCAGCAGGCCCAGCTCGTGTTCGCGGTCGATCAGCGGGGTGGTGTCGGGTTCCCGGTCGGTCGGCTGCCGGCGTACCGGGGACAGGGCCAGCCAGACCTCGGTGGGCGAGGAACGCCCGCGCAGGGTGACCGGCGGCTGCTCGGCGTACCGGATGGCGTCCTTGGTCAGCGCGTGGGTGGTGCCGCAGACCAGCACGCCGCCGGGCGGCGACACCGACTGCATCCGGGAGGCGGTGTTGACCACGTCGCCGGCGACGATGGCCTGCCCGCCGTCGCGGGCGGCGGCCACGTCGACCAGCGCCTCGCCGGTCGCCACGCCCACCCGGAAGCGCAGCTCGTCGGCGCCGGTGGGGGCGAACCGGGTGAGCACCCGTTGCAGCTCCAGCCCGGCCCGGACGCAGCGCAGCGCGTCGGTCTCGGTGGCCACCGGGGCGCCGAAGAGCGCCATCACCGCGTCGCCGATGTACTTCTCGACCACGCCGCCGTACTGCCCGACGACCCGCTTGGCGGCGGAGAAGAAGCCGGTCTGCATGCCGCGGACCTGCTCGGGGTCGGCCCGTTCGACGTACGGCGTGAAGTCGATCAGGTCGACGAAGAGCACGCTGACCCGGCGGCGGTCCTCCTGCGGGGTCGCGACGGGCCGGCCGGAGCCGGCGCGGGGCGCGCCGCACGAGGTGCAGAACACCGCGTCGGTGGCGAGCGGCCGCAGGCAGTGCGGGCAGAGCGCACCCAGCTCCGTCCCACAGCCACCGCAGAAGCGGTCGCCGTCGGCGGCGGTACGTCCACAACGGTCACACTGCGCGGAGATGACGCCCTCCACTGGGTGGTCTGCCTGCCGGTCGTCGCCCGGTGTCCACCGTAAGTATCGCCGTTGCCGGCGCTGTCGGGTACCGGGCTGTTGGCTTGTGGACACTCCTCCGGCCGGTTGGGAGAGCTACATTCAGGCGGCCAAAATCCCATCAATGATCAAGGGGAGAGATCATGGTGTATGTGAAGCTCGAGAGCGACTGGACCGACGGTGACGGCGTCGCCCACTCCGCGGGGGAGTCGGTCGACGTCGACGCCGCCACGCTGGCCGTGCTGCAGGCCGAGGGGATCGTCAGCGAGCAGTCCGGTGGCGGCAAGGACGGCACCGACTGGGCCGGGCCGACCGGCACCACGACCAGTTGGGCGGGGCCGACCAGCACCACCCCGTGAGCCGGGGGCAGTGAGCCGACGCGGCCGGCGCAGGCAGCGCCCGGCCGCGTCGCGCGGTCAGCGGTCGTTCATCCCGGCCCGGCGGCGCAGCGCGGACACGTCGGTGACGACGATCCGGCGACCCTCGGTCCGCAGCCAGCCGCGGCTGGCGAAGGAGCCGATCGCCTGGTTGACGCTCTGCCGGGAGCCGCCGGCCATCTCGGCGAGCTGGCTCTGGTTGAGCTCGATGGTGATCATCGGGGCCTGGCTCTCGCCGGCCAGCCGGACCAGGGTCTTGGCCACCCGGCCGGGCAGGTCCAGGAAGACGTGGTCGGCGTTCTGCTCGGTCAGCCGGCGGATCAGGCCACCCAGCGACCGCATCACCGCGTCCAGGATGCGCGGGTTGGAGTGCACCAGCTCCATGAAGGCGGGCCGGGACAGGGCCAGCGCGGCGCTGTCCTCGATCGCCTCGGCGGACGCCGAGCGGGTGGAGGCGTCCAGCAGCGAGACCTCGCCGAGCACGTCCGGCGGCCGGATCACCGACAGCACCGCCCGTTCGCCGGTCGGCGCGGTGCGGAACACCGCCACCGCCCCCCGGCGCAGCACGATCAGCGACTCGCCCGGGTCGTTCTCCACGAAGAGCAGCTGGCCCTTGCGGTACGTGCGCGGCACCGCCGCGGCGATCACCCGCTGCCGCACCTCCGGCTCCAGCCCGGCGAACATCTCCACGCCCGTGAGGGCGTCACCCGGCTCCGGCAGGCGCATCTCCACGGCCCAACCCCTCCCCGGTCAAGGACCACAACTCGCTCACCGGGTGAACCTGACGGCCCCTGAAGAGGTGAACTGACACCAATTCGGCGTCCGGTAGCGGTACACATCAGATCATGACGGTCCAGTCGCTTGCTGTACACCCCTCAAATCGTCTGCGTGACGCCGCCGGTCGGGGTCGGGGTGCCGGCTGAGGTGCGGTTTCGCCCCCGTGGCAAGGGTGGGGAGCCGGTCGGGAACGGACCCGGGCGGCGGAGGCCGCCGGGCGTACGCGAGGATTGGCGCGATGGTCTACCGCTATTTCTACGACTGCGAATTCATCGAGGACGGCCTCATCGTCGACCTCGTGTCGATCGGTGTCGTCGACGAGTACGGCCGCGAGTTCTACGCGGTCTCCACCCAGTTCGACGATTCCCGCGCCGTGCCCTGGGTGCGCCGCAACGTGCTCGACAAGCTGCCGTCCCCGGCCGACCGCGCCTGGCGCTCGCGCGAGCGCATCCGCGACGACCTCTACGAATTCCTGCTGGAGCCGATCCGCGACCGCCCGGGCGAGCAGCTCGAACTCTGGGCCTGGTACGCGGCGTACGACCACGTGGTGCTGGCGCAGCTCTGGGGGGCGATGCCGGCGCTGCCCCGGGAGATCCCCCGGTTCACCAAGGAGCTGCGCCAGCTCTGGGACGACCGGGGTCGGCCGAAGCTGCCCGACGCCGACGCCGACCGGCACGACGCCCTGGTCGACGCCCGGCACAACCTGGCGCGTTGGCGGGCGATGACGGGCCGGTGAGGCCATGCGGGTTTGACCCGTTCTGTCCTGGGCACCGGTTCGACGAGCCGATGCGAGGGAGTTCACGATGAGTAGTGACCCGACCAGCGCCGCCGACGCCCGCCGCCGGGTGACCGAGCTGATCCGGCAGGCTCGGATCTGCATGCTGACCACCATCGGCGTGGACGGGCGGATGGTGAGCCGGCCGATGGGGTTGCAGGAGGCGGAGTTCGACGGCGACCTGTGGTTCTTCGCCTACGCGGACTCGCCGAAGGTGCGCCAGATCCGGGTCAACCCGGAGGTGAACGTCGCCTTCTCCGACCAGCGGCACGACGCCTGGGTGTCGGTCTCCGGCACCGCCCAGGAGAGCTACGACCGGGCGAAGGCCGAGCAGTTGTGGAACCCGCTGCTGAAGACCTGGTTCCCGGACGGCCTCGACACCCCGGGCCTGACGCTGATCAAGGTGCACGCCAACTCCGCCGAGTACTGGGACTCGCCGGGCGGCGCGGTGGTCAACCTGCTCGGGTTCGCCCGGGCGGCGGTGACCGGCAGGCCGCCGAAGGCGGGCGAGAACCACGAGGTCAGCTACTGACCGGTAGCCCGGTTCGGCCGGTGGGACGGGCCGGGGCGCGGTGTCGGCGGACACCCGCGCCGACTACAGTGCGCACTGACGGCCCGCCCCGGGCCGGCAATGGCGCCGATGGTCTGATCTGACACATATCCTGGGGCTTATCCGGGCTTCACCTGATGCTCCAGGAGGATGAGCAGATCATGCGTATCGGCGTGCTCACCGGCGGCGGCGACTGCCCAGGTCTCAACGCGGTCATTCGGGCGGTGGTCCGCAAGGGCGTCGCCACCTACGATCACGAGTTCGTGGGCTTCCAGGACGGCTGGAAGGGCCCGCTGGAGGGCCTGTCCAGGCCGCTGGGCATCGCGGAGGTCCGCGGCATCCTGCCGCGCGGCGGCACCATCCTCGGCTCGTCCCGGACCAACCCGTTCAAGATCGAAAACGGGGTGGAGCGGATCAAGGAGAACCTCGCCGCGCAGGGCGTTGACGCCCTGATCGCGATCGGCGGCGAGGACACCCTCGGCGTGGCCACCAAGCTGCACGAGCTGGGCGTCAACGTGATCGGCGTGCCGAAGACCATCGACAACGACCTCGGCGCCACCGACTACACCTTCGGCTTCGACACTGCGGTCAACATCGCGATGGAGGCCATCGACCGGCTGCACACCACCGCCGAGAGCCACCACCGCACCCTGGTGGTGGAGGTGATGGGCCGGCACGCCGGCTGGATCGCCCTGCACGCCGGCCTCGCCGGCGGCGCCAACGTGATCCTGCTGCCGGAGCGGCAGTTCGACGTCGACCAGGTCGCCGGGTACGTCGAGAAGCGCTTCCAGCACCAGTACGCCCCGATCGTGGTGGTCGCCGAGGGCGCCCAGCCGCTGGACGGCCAGATGGTGCTGCACAACCAGGAGCTCGACTCGTTCGGCCACGTCCGCCTCGGCGGCATCGGCCAGTGGCTCGCCGAGCAGCTGGAGGCCAAGACCGGCAAGGAGGCCCGCACGGTCGTGCTCGGGCACATCCAGCGCGGTGGCACCCCGACCGCCTTCGACCGGGTGCTCGCCACCCGGCTCGGCCTCCAGGCGATCGACGCGGTGCACGAGGGCGACTGGGGCAAGATGGTCGCCATGCAGAGCACGGACATCGTCCGGGTGCCGCTGGCCGAGGCCACCCGCGAGCTGAAGACCGTGCCGCTGGAGCGGTACGCCGAGGCCGAGGTCTTCTTCGGCAGCTGATCGACCGGTGCCGGCGGCGCGGCGGAGCACCCGCCGCGCCGCCGGCCACCGTGACGGAAGGGGTACCACAGCGATGGCACCGGGCAGGCACACGGTCGCCGTGATCGGCGCCGGCAAGATCGGCGAGCTGATGCTCTCCGGGCTGCTGCGCTCCGGCTGGCCGGTGGAGCGGCTGCTGGCCACCGCCCGACGGCCGGCGCGCGCCGAGGAGCTGACCGCCCGGTACGGCGTACGGGTGGTCGACAACCTCACCGCGGTCGAGGAGGCGGCGGTGCTGGCGATCTCGGTCAAGCCGCAGGACGCGGCGACCCTGCTGGACGAGATCGGCCCCAAGGTTCCGCCGGACAAGCTGGTCATCTCGCTCTGCGCCGGCCTGCCCACCGGCTTCTTCGCCCGCCGGCTGCCCGACGGCACCCCGGTGGTCCGGGTGATGACCAACACGCCGGCCCTGGTCGACCAGGCGATGACCGCCATCTCGGCCGGTGCGCACGCCACCGGCGCGCACCTGGAGCTGGCCGAGGAGATGTTCACCCCGCTCGGCGCCACCATCCGGGTGCCCGAGTCCCAGCAGGACGCGGTCACCGCGCTCTCCGGCTCCGGTCCCGCGTACTTCTACCTGCTGGTCGAGGCCATGATCGACGCCGGCATCCTGCTCGGCCTGCCCCGGCAGGTGGCGCACGAGCTGATCGTGCAGACCGCGATCGGCTCGGCGGTGATGCTGCGCGATTCGGGGGAGCACCCGGTCAAGCTCCGCGAGGCGGTCACCTCGCCGGCCGGCACCACCATCTCCGCCATCCGTGAACTGGAGAACCACGGCGTCCGCGCGGCCATGCTGGCGGCGCTGGAGGCGGCCCGCGACCGGGCCCGCGAGCTGGCCGCCCAGGCCGACTGAGCCCCGCCGGCGGGAGGCCGGGGCACACCGGTCCCGGGGTGGTCCGAGCGCGGGCTCGACCGGTCGAGGACGTCCCGGTGGCCCATACTTGCCGGGTGTTCACTCTCGCCCAGGCCCGTCACCTGGTGGCCACCCTGCGCCCCCGCGTCGACGAGCTGATCCGGCTCCGCGCCGACCTCGCCGAACTCCGCGCCGACCTGGCGTCCTCGGGGGTCTCGGTGCTCGGCGGCCGGGCCGAGGTGAAGGGGCTGGAGGCCCGGCTGCACGCCGTGCTGGAGGAGCTGAACTCCCACGACATCCAGGTCAAGGGCATCGCCCCGGTGCTGCTGGACTTCCCCGGCGAACGCGACGGCCGGCCGGTGCTGTGGTGCTGGCTGGAGGGGGACAGCGACGTGCGTTGGTACCACCGCGCCGAGTGTGGCTTCGCCGGCCGCCGGCCGGTCTGACGCACCGCCGACCCCGACCGGTCCCCGCAGAGCCGCCGACGGGTCCGGCGCACCGCCGCCGCCGACCGGTCTGACCGCTCAGTCGGCCGCCGAGCGGGGGAGTGGGTCGGCCGACGGCGCGGCGACCGCGAAGACCACCAGGTTGTCCCGGTAGTGGCCGGTGCGCCGGTCGAAGGCACCGCCGCAGGTGACCAGGCGCAGCTCCGGGCCGGGGGTGGGGCCGTACACGGTGGCGGTGGGGAAGGCGTCCTTGCGGGTGCGCAGCGACCCGGTGACCCGGAAGGCCAGTCGGTGCCGCCGCGCCAGACCTCGATCCGGTCGCCCGCGCGCAGCTCACCGAGGCGGGCGAAGACGGCCGGTCCCCGGCGGGAGTCGAGGTGGCCGGCGATCACCGCCGGCCTCGGGTCGCCGGGCGCGGGGCCGCCGCCGTACCAGCCGGCCCGGTCGTGGTCGGCCGGCGGGACCAGTTGGCCGGCCGCGTCCAGCCCGAGCACCGCGAGGTCGGCGTCGACGCCGATCCGCGCGACGCGTACCCGGGTGGGGGGACCGTGCGGCGCGGGCAGCGGCGCGGCGGTCGTCGCGCAGCCGTCGGCGCAGCCCGGCCGCCAGCTCGCCGGTGGCACCGGCGCGGCCTCGTCGGCCAGCCCGACGCCGGTGCCGGCGGCGAGGCAGACCGCAGCGCCGGCCGCGACCAGCGCGGCCAGCGGCGCCCGGCGGTCACGGTGCCGCCGGATCGCGAAGCCGGGCCGGGTGGTCACCAGACCGGTCGCCGCCGGCGTCGCACCAGCAGCGCCGCCCCGACCACCACGGCCGCCGCGAGCAGGGCGCCGGCCACCATCGGGTACGCACCGAGCCCGCGCCCGGCCAGCCCACCGGCTCCCGCCGGCACCCCGC
>NZ_JAGPYL010000182.1:0-9338 GCF_018070095.1 Micromonospora sp. U56 | reverse complement strand
GCCGGTCGACGGCGGACACGCTGGCGCCCGCCGCCTCGCGCCGGTCCAACGCCCCGAGCACCTCGTCGGCGACGCGCGGGTCGCCGACCGGCAGCGGCGCCAGCTCCACCAGGTGGGCGCCGTCCGGGAGGACCAGCTCGCGGGCGGCCTCGGTGGCCAGCCGGGTCTTGCCGACCCCGCCCGGCCCGACCAGCGTGACCAGCCGCTGTTGCGGGAGCAGGGCGCGCAGCTCGGTCAGCGCCTCGGCCCGCCCGACCAGCCCGTCGAGGCGGGCCGGGAGGCTGTTCCGGATGATCGCGGTCTTCGGCGGGGCGCTCAGGCCGGCGTCCTGTTCGAGGATCCTGCGGTGCAGGGCGACCAGCTCCGGACCCGGGTCGAGGCCCAGCTCGTCGACGAGTCGGTCGCGCAGGTCGGCGTAGCTGTCCAGGGCCTCGGAGGTGCGGCCGGTAGCGTAGAGCGCGCGCATCTGCAACGCCCGCAGACCCTCGCGCAGCGGGTGCCGGGCGACCAGCTCGGCCAGGTCGGCGGCGACCAGGTCGTGCTCGCCGCGGGCCATCCGGGCGTCGGCGAGCCGTTCGTGCACCAGGAGGCGCTGCTCGGCCAGGCGGGTGGCCTCGGCGCGGGCGAACTCGGCGTCGGCCACGTCGGCGTACGCGTCGCCGCGCCACAGCGCGAGGGCGGCGGTCAGCCGGTCCACGTCGGTGGCGGTGGCCAGCTCGGCGAACCGGTCGGCGTCCACCGCGCCGGTACGCAGCAGGTAACCGGGCGGCCGTGACTCGACCAGCTCGCGCGCGCCCGGCTCGGCGTCGTTGAGCGCCTTGCGGAGCTGGGACACCCGCACCTGGAGGGCGCCGGCCGGATTGGCCGGGACGTCCTCGCCCCACAGGTCGTCGATCAGGCGGTCCGCCGAGACCACCTGGTTGCGGTGGGCCAGCAGGTCGGCCAGCAGCACCCGCACCTTGGTGCCGGGTACGACGACCGGCTCGCCGGCGTCGGTGCTGACGGCGAGCGGCCCGAGCACCCCGAACTGCACGGCGGCCATCCTATCGACGCGGAAGGCGATCTGAAGCCGACCGTAAGCGCCGTGGCCCACCGTGGGCACATGGACATCCACCACGAAGAACACGGCACCGGCGAGGGCCGCCCGGTCGTCCTCGTCCACGGGGCGCTCTCCGGCATCGGCACCTCGTTCGGCAGGATCCTGCCGCTGCTGGCGAAGAGCCGGCGGGTGATCGCGATCGAGCTGCAGGCACACGGTCGCACCCCGGACATCGACCGTCCGCTGACCGTGGAGAACTTCGCCGCCGACGTGGTCGAGCTGCTCGACCGCCTCGGCGTCGAGCGGGCGGACCTGTTCGGCTGGAGCATGGGCGCGGCGGTCGCGCTGCGTTTCGGCACCGACCACGCCGACCGGGTCGGGCGGCTGGTGCTCGCCTCGGTGAGCTTCGACGACGCCGGCCTGCACCCGGGACTGCTGAACGGCATCCAGGACCTGCAACCGGAACACCTGCACGGCTCGGAGTTCCACGAGGAGTACCTGCGGACCGCACCCGACCCGGCCGGTTGGCCCAACCTGGTCGCCAAGATGAAGGTCCTGGACGCGAACCTGCCGCAGTGGACGCCCGAGCAGATCCGCGCGCTGGCCGCGCCCACGATGATCGTGCTGGCCGACTCGGACATCGTCCAGCCCGAGCATGCCGTGCGGATGTTCCGGCTGCTCGGCGGGGCGGTGGCCGGGGACCTGGCCGGCCTGCCGTCCTGCCGCCTGGCCATCCTGCCCGGCACCACCCACACCACCATCCCGCACCGCGCCGACTGGCTGGCCCCGATGATCGACGAGTTCCTGGACGAGGATCACCGCGGGTAGTTGCCTTCTCGCAACGGTCGCGGAAATTTCTACCGTGGGTAATCTGCGAGCGTGAACGACGACGCTGCGGCTTTCGACCCGGGGCTGGTGAGCCCCCGGCCGACCGCGGCGTCCGTGCTCATGTCCGAGGACTTCACCGCCGCCACCCTGACCGCCCTGCGGCACCGGCTGCGGGCGGCGGTCGGTGGCGCGGGACTCGTCGGCGACGAGGGCTACGACTTCGTGCTGGCCGTGCACGAACTGGCCACCAACGCGGTGCGCCACGGTGGCGGCCACGGCCACCTTCACCTGCGGCGCCAGGACGACGTGCTGATCTGCGAGGTCAGCGACCACGGGGCGACCGCGTCAGGGCTGCCGGTGCGGCTGCCCCCCGTCGACGTCGCCGGGGGACGCGGCCTGTGGCTGGCCCACCGGCTGAGCGAGGGCCTGCTGCTCACCCGAGGGGTCGACGGGGTCACCGCCACCGTGACCGCGTGCCTGGACGTCGTCGCCGGCCCGCCCGTCGTCGACGGCGCGACCGCCGAGCCGCACCCGTTCGCCGAGGACGACCCGCGATGACGCGGCGGCCGGGCTGACGGCACCGGGTCAGCGCCGGCCGTACCGGCCCGGATCGACGGCACCGGCGATGGTCGACTCCGGACTCCGCCCGGTGCCGGCCCGTCAGCGGTCGCCGTCAGGGTCGGCGGCGCGTCGGGTCGGGCCCCTGGTCCCACTGTTCGCCGCGCCTGCGGCGGTCCTCCCGGACGGCGCTGCGGATCGACCGCAGCGTGGCGTCGGGCGCGAAGATGAGCGCGTACCAGCGGTCGAGCATCGCGTGCAGGTCGCTGAGCGTGGCCGTCGCCCGCTCCGTCTGTTCCCGGGCCGTCCTCAGCTGCTCGCGGGCCGCCTGTGCCTCCGCCTCCAGCTCCGCCACCCGTACGCGCATCGGTTGCACGAGGGTCAGTGCCGCGTCGGTGAGCATGTCCGCCGCCTCCGCCTTGAACTTGCCGCGTTGGGCCACGACGGCGGCGATGGCGGCCAGGCCGCTGGCGCCGCCGAGCACGCCGAGCACGGACAGGACGACCTGCACCCACTGCGGGGCGGTGGTGGTGTCGGCCGGCGGCGTCATCGTCGGCCGCCGGTGGGACAGTTGCCGCCGTTTACGTCGATGTTGCGGATCAGCCTGCGGAGGTCGAGCAGGATCTCCGTGGCGCGCCACCACGAGCCCACCGCGACCGCGGTGATGAACGACGTCGCGGCGATCGCCATCCGGCCGGACATCACCACCAGGGCGACGGAGTACATTCCGGCGAGGGTGCCCAGCAGGAGCATCGCCGCCAGTTCGATGCCGAGGCCGGTGGAGATCCGTCCCGGCCAGGTCAGGCCGAGCAGGCCGCCCAGCCCGACGACGATGAGGCCCAGTTCCCAGCCGATCCGGACCGGTCGCGGCATCGCCATCTCCACCGAGGGTGGGCGCACGTTGAGGGTGATCAGCAGGAGCCCGCACACCGGCGCGGTGACCAGGACGGCGTTCTCGAACGGTCGCCGGTTGCGCCAGATTCGCATGCTCTGCACGGCAATTCCCTGAGGTCGATGCGGGTACCCCGTCGGGAGCGGTTGCCGGAGGCGTACGACCACGCTGCCCGGGTGGCACCCGCTGCGGGTGCCGGGGTGTGACGACGAGCGCCATCGGTGGTCGACACCTCTAGTCATACCACCCGTTTCCGGTCGCCCCCAACTGATGGGATCCGACATAAGTGCTGGTCAAGGGTGGTGCGAGCGGCCTCGGCCGGGCAACCGCGGGAGGCCTGGAGGGCCCGTCGAGCGACGTCCGGATGTCCCCTCTCGACTGTCGAGCAGGCGGCTTCGCCGCTGTTCAGGAACAAGACACCTTCCGCGCAAATAGCAAAAACTGCGCAAAACGCCACTGGACGCGATCGCCGGGCGACGGCGGCGGAGCGTTTGCCGACGGTGGCCGCGGGTAGCCACGCTGCCTCGCCACGGGAAGGACATCGCATGGCCGAGCTGAAGTTCGTCGAGAAGGTCGCCGCACGGGCGGGCGTACCGCCGGAGACGGCGCGGTCCCTGACCGAGGCCACCCTGAGCACCCTTACGCAGCGGATCAGTGGCGGCCAGGCCGGGGCACTGGCCGGCCACCTCGCCGACGAGCTGAGCCCGCTGATGATCAAGGGGACGGAGGATCCGGAGGCGTTCGGCTACGACGAGTTCCTGCGTCGGGTGGCCGACCGCGCCGGGGTGGACCGCGGGGTCGCCGAGCGGGGCGTGCGGGCCGTCCTGCAGACCCTGCACCGGGTGGTCGGACACCGGGAGTTCGAGGACGCCATGGTGCAACTGCCGGCGGACCTCCGGGTGCTGGCCGAGCCCCTGCCCCACGGACCCTGACCGACGCCGGCCCCCGGTCGTACCCGGGCCGGCCGGCGAGGTGAATCCCCCGATGCGCCGAGGCGCGGCCGACCGGCGCCGGCCGGGCGTGGGGGGGGGCGGGTCAGCCGACGGCCACCGCGGCCAGGTACTGCTCCGCGCGGTCCGGCGCCATGAACCAGTCGTCCAGGTCGTTGGGGTCGCAGAAGCCGTAGGCGAACCGGCGGGCGACCGCCGGACTGGTCGCGGCGGTGGCGAGGATCTGCTGCACGTGTGGGGGCAGCGGCTGGAGCATGGCGTTCGTCCAGTGGGTGACCGCCTGGCCGGTGTCGGCCCAGAACCGCTCGAACGTCCGCTGCATCCACTCCGGGTCGAAGGGCTGGTCGGCGCGCTCCAGGATCGAGCGCAGGTACGCGTCGGCGCACTTCGCGGCGGTGTTGCTGCCCTGGCCGGTGATCGGGTCGTTGGCGATCACCACGTCGGCCATGCCGAGGACGGCGCCGCCCGAGGGGAGTTCGCCGACCGGGTGGCGCACCGTGGGGGTGTACCGGCCGGACAGGGTGGCCCGCCCGTCGGTCAACTCCACCCGGGCGCACCGCTCGTGGATCCACGGCGTGTACTGCCGGGTCAGCTCCAGGGTCAGCCTGAGGTGCTCGGCCGGATCCCGCCGCTCCTGCCACAGGTCCAGCGGCCCGCCCGGCACCGCCTCCCAGAACAGGATGTCGCACGGTCCGGACCGGGTGAGCGCGGGAATGACGAAGAGTTCCCCGAGCCCGGGCACCGCGTTGAAGCTGACGTGCGGCTGCGGCCACAGCGGGTCCGGCGTCATGCCGTGCACGTACGCGACGGCCAACCCGCGCTGCGGCGTCGCGTAGACCGACCGCTGCGGGTTACGGTCGAAGACACCCACCAGATCGCCCTTGCCGGCCGCCACGACGGTCAGGTCGTACCGGCCGAGCCGGGTCAGCCCGTCCAGGTCGGCCGTGGTCACGCCCTGGTAGTGCACGGTGCCGCCCCGCTGCTCGAACAGCTCCAGCCAGGCGGCCATCTTCAGCCGCTGGTCGGTGCTCTGCGCGGGGTCGTCCAGCGGGCAGGGGACGCGCAGGGCCCGCTCGCCGGGCGGCGCGGACAGCGACACGTGCAGCCCCTGGATCTGCGGCGTCTGCTCCGTCCAGAGATCCAGGCCGTACCGGCGTTCGGTGTGCAGGGCGGCGGCGAACATGGCCTGTGTGCTCATCACCCAGCCACGGCGGATCTCCTCGGGCGTACGGGCCGACATGATGGTCACCTCGTAGCCCTCGGCGAGCAGGCCGAGTCCGAGCTGCAGCCCGGACTGACCGGCCCCGACGATCAGGATTCTGCGCATCTGTACCTCCAGGTGGGTGGGCTACCGGACCGCGCCGGCGGTGCTGGCCAGGGTGTGTTCCACGACCGTCACCAGGGCCCGCGCGACCGACGAGGGGTCCCGGACGTCGCAGGCGACCAGGGGAACGTGGGCGGACAGTCCGAGGGCCTCCCGGACGTCGTCCAGGCGGTGGGTGAGCACGCCGTCGAACAGGTTGACGCAGACCACGAACGGCAGGTCGGTGTCCTGCTCGAAGTAGTTGACCGCCGGGAAGGACGCCTCCAGGCGTCGGGTGTCGGCCAGGACGAGGGCGCCCACCGCGCCGCGACACAGGTCGTCCCACATCGGCCAGAACCGGGGTTGGCCGGGCGTGCCGAACAGGTACAGCACCAGGTCCTCGCCGATCGTCAGCCGGCCGAAGTCCATCGCCACGGTGGTGGTCGTCTTGTCGATCCCCGGATCGAGCCGGTCCACGGTCTCGCTCGCCGCCGTCATCCACGCCTCGGTGTTGATCGGCGGAATCTCCGAGATGGACTGCACGCACGTCGTCTTGCCGACCCCGAAGCCGCCGGCAATGACGATCTTCGCCGAGGTCGGCAGGGGGTACTCAGGCGAGCTGACGGAGGCCATCGCGGAGTCTCTCCAGAAGGCGGTGGTCGAACGGGGAGGCGGCGGTGTCGCCGTGGATGCACAGTCGGTCGGTCGCGGCGAGGTCGTCGACGACTACCCGGGTCACCCCCAGCGACATGCCGCAGACGGCGGACAGCTCGGCGACCGACCGGGTCGTGCGGGCGTGCTCGTAGAGCGAACGGGGCTCCGGCAGCAGGCCCGAGGCGAACACGGCGTCGTAGTACGGCACCGACACCAGGGTGTGCACCAGCAGGTGCTGCCGGGTGCGGGTGCGCCCGCCCGTGAGGACGTAGGGCCGCACCTTCCAGTACGGGGTGGGCATGGTGGAGACCTCCTTGGGCTCCGGGACGGTCAGCGGGCCGGCCGGCCGGCGGTGTGGCGGTGCAACTCGCTACGGACCTGCGGGGTGAGCGCGTGCCGGACGGCTCCGACGAACTGCGTCATCCGGTAGGCGACGACGCGGAGGTCGCAGCCGGCCGTGGCGGCCACGGCCAGGCCCGCCGACTCGCCCACCCGCATGAACAGCAGGTGCCCGTGGGGCAGCCGGACCGTCAGGTACTCCGACGGCCCCAGGTCGAGCAGGGCGGCGCTGCGGTCGGCGATGCTGAGCAGCCCGGAGGTCAGGGCGGCGAGCTGGTCGCCGAGGTCGCGGGGCACCCGACCGGACGCGGCGAGCTGGAGTCCGTCGAGGGAGACGAGCACTGCGTGGGTGACGCCGGGTACGTCGTCGGCGAACTGGCGGACCAGCCAGGCGCAGTCCGGCGGGCTCTGGCCGGCGACCTGCTGGTGGCGCGTGTCGAGCGGTCCGGTCATCAGGGGTGTCCTTCGTCGAGGGTGGCTGGTCGGGCGTCGCCGACGCCGGCGGCGAAGTCGGCTGTCTCATCGGGCCAGGCAGAACCGCCGGGCGCTGGGGCCGGGGGCTGGGGTGCCGTACCCGGTGGCGGCGGGCGGTGCGCTCCGGGCGAGGGAGTCTGCGCACGTACGCTCTCGCGTACCCGGCGGGGCAGGCCGCCGGCCGGCTCCGGCGGGCGGGTGTCCGGGGCCGGGCCGTCGCCGGCCGGCGCGGCATCGACGAGGGTGGCCAGGCGCACCGTCGGGGCGTGCCTGCTCTCGTCGGACCTGGACATCTGCGCGCTCCCTTGCGGGATTCCTGCCCAGACGGGTGGCGGGCCGCCCGCCGTCGTCGGCGCGGTGCCGGCAGGCCCCGGCCGGGCGGCGGGCGCCACCTCGCAGAGCAGGGATCCGGGGATCAGCAGCGTCGCGGTGGTGCCGCCCGAGGGGCGGGCGGTGAGGTTGACCCGCAGCTGGTGGGCGCGCGACAGGTGCGCGACGACGAGCAGGCCCAGGTGGGCCGCGGGGTTGCCGGTGGCCGGTGCCGGCGCGGTGCCGGCCAGCATGGCGTTGAGCTGCGGTAGCTGGCCAGGGTCGATGCCCACGCCGGCGTCCTCGGCCCGGAGCAGCACGCTGCCGTCCTCGGTGACGTAGGCGGAGACGACCACCGACGAGGTGGGCGGCGAGAAGCGGGTCGCGTTGTCGAGCAGTTCGGTGAGTACCCGGATGACGTCGTCGGCGGCGAACTCGACGACGCCCAGGTCGACGACGTGTCCGACCCGGACCCGGGGGTAGTGCTCGATGGCCGAGGAGGCGGCCCGGACCACGTCGACCAGGGTGACGGTCTGCGGGCTGGCGTCTTCGACCCGGCGGCCCAGCAGCACCTGGAGGTTCTCCGCGTGGCGGCGGATGCGGGTGTTCGCGTGGTCGATGCGGTAGAGCCGTTCGAGCCGTTCCGGGTCCTGCTCGTCGGTCTCCACCGCTTCGAGGTGGCTGCCCATCTGGTACGCCGAGGCGAGGATGCGCAGCGCGAACTGGTCGCAGATCGCCGGCCAGCGGTCCTCCGCGTGGTTCTCGGGTAGGGGTGGGCTCGCCGCGGCGGCGTCCGCCTGCGCGAGCGCGGGATCGAGCCATCGGGCCGCTCGCTGCCGCCACGTCATGCGTCGACGATGCGGTGCCGTCACTGTGGACATCTCGTCGTCTTTCACGAAATAGCAGACCTATCGGTAATCAGGGTTTCTGACACGGTGCAGCAGTCAACCACCGTTCCCTGATGGTGGCAACGCCGTCCGGCCGATCTGAGGCTTTTCGCACCGCGCCTGTCCGGGGCCGCGCAGGGACGGGGTGGCCTGCGCGATGACGGCAGGCGTACGGGTCGACCGCGGTCGATCAGCCGGTGATCGTGCCACCGCATGCCTGCCGTGCCGGTTCCGGGCCGGTCGCGTCGATGCCATGTCTGTACATCGCGGGTAACGGGCAGAGCGCAACATCATTTTTTGGGTGACCGCCGCGCTCGGCTGGTCAGGTGCCGTCCACCGTCCCCACTGGCCCCGCGACGAGGCGGTGTGAGGTGCGGACGTCGGGCGGCGGGGTCACCGGTCGGTACGGGGTCACGGACCGCGCCCCGCCAGTGCGCACGAGGGCCCCGCCCCGCGGCCGGCGCCGCCGGGCGCACGAGGTGGTGGCTGCGGAAGCTGGTCGGGTCGGCCGGGGCGGTGGCGGCCGGTGTGCAGCGCCGATCCGTTGCCGTGACCGACCGACCCGGCCGGGTGGCACGACGCCGCGCCATGCTCACAGTCAGCCGAGCAGGTCCCCGGTGGGCAGCGGCAGCTCCGGCAGTGGCGGCAGCAGCGACGGGCTCGGCGCCGGCGGCAGGGGAAGCTTCGGCAGCGACGGCAGCGACGGCAGGAGCCCGGATCCGGAGCTGGGCCGCGGCGAGGGCCGCGCCGACGGCGACGCCGGGGCGGTCGGGGGTGGAGCCGGGGCCGGAGCGCTCGGGGAACTGGTCGTCGAGGCGGCCGGCGCGGGCGGCGCAGGCGGGGCACACCGGGGCCAGCCGGGGCAGCTCGCCGCCGCCAGGTCGCGCAGGACAGCGTCGATCTCGGCGCGCAGCCGGGCCGCGTCGGCGGGGTCGGTGACCGAGGTCAGGTCCTGTTGGGCCTGGTCGACCCAGTGTCGGGCGTCGTCGAGCCGGCCGGCGGCGACGGCGTCGCGGGCGCGGGCGATGCTCTGCTCGACGGTGCGCACCGCGGCCTGCTCGGGATGCAGGACCTTGGTCAACGACCACAGCGGGCTCGTCGGCCC
>NZ_JAGPYL010000181.1:0-9550 GCF_018070095.1 Micromonospora sp. U56 | reverse complement strand
GGATCACGTCGGAGTAGAGCCGCGCGGCGCGGGCGTTGCTGCCGACCCGGTGCAGCACGGCGGCCAGCGTCGCTCCCGCCGAGATCGTCCGCTCGTCCGAGCGCCCGTAGAGCCGGGTGGCGGCCGCGTACGCGAAGGCCGCCCAGCCGCGCGCGGAGTGCGGCTCGCCGAGCGCGACCAGCACCCGCGCCTGGAGCCCGGCGGCGTCGGCCAGCTCGGGGGAGGCGTGGTCGGGCCGGGGGTCGGCGTCGGTCAGCGCGTCGGCGAGCAGTCGCTGCGCGCCGGCCAGGTCGCCGGCGGACACCAGGTGGTGCGCCTGGAGGGTCAGTTCACCGAAGCCGGAGGGCACGCCCCATCGTGCTCGTCCGGCCACGGGTTGTACAACCCCCGACGGTGATCGGAGTCGTCAACCGGTCAGGTGGGCGACCAGCGTCTCGCTGATCCGGCGCAACTGGTCGACCTGGGCCGGGCTGAGCGCGTCGAAGAGGTGCCGGCGTACCCCCTCGACGTGGCCGGGCGCGGCGGCGGCGAGCACCGCGAAGCCGTCGTCGGTGAGGACGGCGACCTGGCCGCGCCGGTCGGTCGGGCAGTCCTCGCGCCGGAGCCACCCGGCCGCCTCCAGCCGGGCGGCGGCGTGCGAGAGCCGGCTGCGCGAGGAGCCGGTCAGGTCGGCCAGCTCGCTCATCCGCAGTTGTCGCCGAGGGGCCTCGGAGAGCCGGACCAGGATCTCGTAGTAGGCGTGCGGCATTCCCGCGTCGCGTTGCAGCTCGCGGTCGAGGGTGTCCATCAGCGCCCGGGAGGCGGTCAGGAAGGCCCGCCAGGTGCGCTGCTCGTCGGGGTCCAGCCACCGGGTCATGGCGTCCATCATAGCGGCAATGATTGAACGCTCAACCAAACCACGCTAGCGTGGGGTGCATGGGAATCCACCGCCTCAACCACGCCGTCCTCTACGTCAGCAACCTCGACCGCAGCGTCGCCTTCTACCGCGACGTGCTGGGCTTCCGGCCGGTGGCGATGACCCCGGACGGGTTCCGTGGCGCCGCGTTCCTCCAGGCGCCCGACTCCACCAACGACCACGACCTCGGCCTGTTCGAGATCGGCGCGGCGGCCGGCCGCTCGCAGGCCGGGCGCGCCACCGTCGGCCTCTACCACCTGGCCTGGGAGCTGGACACCCTCGACGAGCTGGGCGCCACCGCCGAGCGGCTGGCCGCCGCGGGCGCGCTGGTCGGCACCTCCGACCACGGCACCACCAAGAGCCTCTACGGGCAGGACCCGGACGGCCTGGAGTTCGAGATCGTCTGGATCGTCCCGGCCGACCTGCTCGACGACGAGGCGCTGGCGGCGCGCAAGCGGATCGGCCGGCTGGACCTCGACCGGGAGCGGCGGCGCTACGGCGGCCAGACCCGGGGCGGGGTGGGCATCTCCATCCCGGCCTGACGCCGCCGTACGGTACAACGATGGCCACCGACACCGTCCTGCGTGAACTGCTCGTCCGGCAGCTCGACCACTGGCTGCCGGGGGCGCTGCACCGTTCCCGGCGGGCCACCCTCGCCCTGTCGTACCCCGATCCCGATGCCGCCGAGGCGGCGCTGCGGGTGGTGGCCGAGTTCGCCGACCGGCTGCGCGGGCGGCGGCTGACCGTCCTGGTGCTCGCCGGTGGTGGGCCCGACCTGCCGGCCCGGCTCGGTCCGGTCGAGGCGACGCTGCCGGCCGACGTGGCCGTGCACCTGGTCCCGGGGGACGCGTCCCGGCTGCCGGTGGTGCTCAAGGCGGCCGGCGCGGCCGGCGCGCCGCTGCTGACCATGGTGGACGCCGCGGCCGCCGAGCCGGCGCTGCTGGCCGCCGCGGCGACCGGTCGCCCGGCCGAGCTGCTGCTCAGCGCCCCCGCGCCGGCGTCGCTGCGGCCGGCCCTGACCGACGCCGGCTTCTCGCTGGTCACCGAGGTCGAGCTGGTGCCGGCCGACGGGTCGCCGGCCCGGCGGGTCGCCTTCGGCACCGGGCTGGAGAAGAGCCTGGAGGCGTTCAAGGACGCGCTGTGGGAGGTCGACGAGTTTGCCGGGGTGCGCTACCGCGACCCCGAGGACCCGGCCGGCGGCCTGCTCGACATCGCCCTGCACCCCGAGCCGGGGCCGCTGCGCCGTGAGCTGCTGGCCGAGCTGGCCCGCTCCGGCCCGCGTACGGTCACCGAGCTGCGCCGGCACACCCTCACCGCGACCGTCTACCGGGCCGCGGACACCGTCGGCGCGCTCACCAGCCTGCTGCACTCCGGCGCGGTGCGCCGCGACCCCGAGCACGGCCGGCTCGGCGGCGACGTGCTGATCACCGCCGGCCCGGCCGCAGCCGCCCGGTCAACTGCTTGACCAGCACCGACGCGCCGGTGGGACCGGTCGCCGCTCATGCGGCGATGCTGCGCCCCGGACGCCGCCGCCAACGGCGGAACGGCGAAGCCGCCGCCGGGGCCCGGGGCCGCGGGTGGCGGGTGGCGGGTGAACGGGCCGCCGAACGTCGCCGGGGGGGGGGGGGGGGGCCGCGCCGGTGAGTCACCGGCACCCCGCTCGACGTCGGGACATCACGCCCGGGTCTTGTCCTGCTTCCAGGAGAGCGGCCCCGGCAGGTCGACGCGGTGCGCCCTGGCCTTGGAGTTCCACGACCAGCGACCGATCTTGATGCTCCACGAGGAGAAGCCGTTCTCGGTGAAGTTCAGGATGATCGGCCCGTACTTCTTGCGCTTACGGAACATCAGACCCATCGTGGGCTCCCTTCGCCGTTCCCTGTACTGCCCTGCTCTGACGTCACCGAACATGCCCGAACCGCGGATTCGTGAAACCTGCGGCGATCCGCTGGACGGTCACCGGAATCTCTACTCAGCAGGTAGGTGTTACGGGGCGGTAAACGCAGCTCGGCAAGGGATCCAACTAAGTCAGCGATGGGACCGGGAGGGGACCAGGCGTCGCCACCAGCAGTCCTTCCCGCCTTACCTCGCCCCCGCCCAGAACGACTGGCGCGAGGCGCCGGCATATCCGGCGCCACCGGGGCCTCCCTGGTCGCAGAGCCCTCAATCCAACCCGCGTCGCTCGGCGTCGACGCGGTCCTGTGGGGCGCCCCTACCAGCAGCATTTCACGGGACTCAACGTCGAAGTGACAGCGGCGCGTTCGACCAGTGGAAGGAGCTGGGTCGCGCCGTGGTGAATGCCGGTGTGGATCAGTGCGGACTACTCGAAATAGGACGCGGGCGGACGGTAATCTGCCTGGGTGCAGCTCCGCCAGTCCGGTATGGGCGGAGCTTCGCGCGGGTGGACCGGTTCTTCCCCTCCACTCGGACGTGCTCGGACTGCGGGCGCATCAGCGACAAGATCGCGCTCAACGTCCGATCGTGGGAATGCCCTTGCGGTAGTTGTCACGACAGGGACCTCAACGCCGCTATCAACATTCTGGCCGCCGGACGGGCGGACAGGCTAAACGACCGTGGAGCGCGGGTGGGACCACCAGCGATGGTGGCACCGCGCGGCGAAGCGGTAATCCACCCGGACACTGCGCGGCTCACACGCAGCGTGGAGGGAATCTTCGCCCCGGCGGGTGGAGAGAACGTCAATACGGCTCCGACGCGCAGGGCGCCAAGTTCTTGAGGCATCCCCGATCCGGTCACCTGGCGCCTTGTCGGCACGAGGTCGCAACCGTCGCTCGGCGCGACCGCCAAAGCGGTGCCAGGGAACTGGGCGGCCAGAGGTTTCGGCCCAGCCGAGATCTGCGTCGAGTTGCCGGCACGTGATTCGGAACTGGCAAGTGACAAGGGCTGTCATGACCGGCTGCCCGGCCGGCCGCCGGGCAGGTGATCCGGACGCTGTGACCCCGGGGGCGCGCCGACGCAGGCTCAGGCGGCCACCGGCGCGCGGTCGACGGCGAGGACCCGGGTGACGCTGCCGTCGTCCTCGGTGATGTCCCGCTGGTGGACGAAGCCGAGCTTGGCCAGCAGCGCCAGCGAGGCCGTGTTGGCCTCGGCGACGGTGGCGTGCACCCGGGTCAGGTCGAGGGTGTCGAAGCCGTACCGGACCAGGGCCCGGGCCAGCTCGGTGCCGAGGCCGGCGCCCCAGGCCGGCTTCGCCAGGGCGTACACCAGCTCGTGGCCGTCGACCTGGTCGGTGCGCTTGATCTCGGCGTGCCCGACGTACCGGCCGTCCCGGCGCACCGCCCACACGTCGAACAGGTCCTCGGCGTAGACCGTGGTGAACACCCGGCCGAACAGGGCGGCGGCGTCGGCGGGGGTCATCGGGCCGTCGCCCATGTACCGGGCCACCTCCGGGTCGCTGAGCAGGGCGACGAAGTCGTCGGCGTCGGCCGGGCGGTAGGGCTCCAGCAGCAGCCGGTCGGTGCGCAGGGTGGGGGTGGGCATCAGCGGGGCTCCCAGGCGTCGGGCAGAGCGATCAGCTTTCGGACGTGTGCGGGCAGTCGGCCGCTGACCACCTCGGCGAGGCTGACCTCGTCGAGCACCTGCCGGACGGCGGCCCGGACGGCCACCCAGAGCCGGGGAAGGTTCTCCGCCGAACCCTCGTAGCGGGTCTCCTCGGGGCGCAGGCCGCGCACCCCGGCCAGCGGGCCCTCCACGGCGCGCAGGATCGCCCCGACGGTGACCTCGCGGGGCGGCCGGGCCAGCGTGTAGCCGCCCTCCGCGCCGCGCTGGGCCCGCACGATGCCGGCCCGGCGCAGGTCGGCCAGGACGGCCTCCAGGAACTTGCGCGGCATGTCCTGCTCGGTGGCGATCGCCTGGGTGGACAGCAGCGAGGGGTACGCGGTGGCGAGGCTCAGCGCCGCCCGTACCGCGTAGTCGCCGCGCGCGGAGATCTGCACCCCGCCATCATGCCCGCCCGGCCCAGTCCGCCGGGTCGGCGGGCCGACGCTGCCGGACGATCCGTCGCAGCGGCTGCTCCCGCGCGGCCCGGAACGCGCCGGGGCTCACCCCGACCTCGCGGGTGAAGAAGCGCCCGAAGTTGGTCGGCTCGGGGAAGCCCAGCCGCCGACCGATCCGGGCCACCGGCTCGTCGGTGGCGGCCAGCAGCCGGCTGGCCTGGAGCGCGACCCGCTCGTCCACCACCTGCTTGGCGCTGCGCCCCGTCACCGCCAGGCAGGCCCGGGTCAGGGTACGCACCGAGCAGCCCAACTGGGCGGCGTAGTCCTCGACCCGGCGGGTGTGCTGGTAGCCGCGCTCGATCTCCCGGCACAGCCGGTGGAAGGTGGCCAGCTCCGACCGGTGCGGCCCGCCGTCGGCACCGCCGGGGCGGTCGCTGGGGAGCAGCGCCAGGCGCAGCAGCAGCACGGCCAGCTCGTGGCGCAGCAGCGCCCGGGCGGCCGGGTTGTCCCGGTGCCGGCGACTGTCCACCGCCAACTGACTGACCTCGTTGATCACCGCGTCCTCGTCCTCGCCGGCGAGCTGGTGGTGGGTCGGCACGGCGTCCGGGTCGACGTCCAGGCCGCGCAACGTCTCGCCGCGCCAGCGCACCACCGTCGCGTCGAGCTGCGGGGTGCACCGCAGCACCTGGCCGGGGCTGGCCCGCAGCAGCGTGCCCGGCCGGCACGGCAGCGGGCGGAAGTCCAGCTCGGCCGTGCCGTGGCCGCCGGTGACCAGGATCAGCAGATCCGCGTCGAGCAGCGTCGGGCGGCGCCACCCGGGCTCGGGGGCGAGCTCACCGAGGTCGAGCAGGTCGATCTCGGGGGCGGGCAGGTCGGGGTGGGTTGCCGGGGAGAGCTGACCGGAAGGGACCATCACCTGCGACGGTAACCGGAGGTGGGAGTGGTCGCATCCCGGCGACGGGACCGCGGCGTCCGGTACGCGGGGTTGTCCCCGGTCGGAGGCGCGGTTACGTTACCGAGCGGTAGGTCCACCGACTCCCGAGGGATGGGCATGACGGAGCTGTTCTCGGTCGCCGACAAGACGGTCCTGGTCACCGGCGGCACGCGGGGGATCGGGCTGATGATCGCCCGGGGCTTCGTGCAGGCCGGCGCCCGGGTGATCGTTTCGTCCCGCACGGCCGACGTCTGCGCGGCGGTGGCCGAGGAGCTCTCCGCCGATGGGCGGTGCGAGGGCGTGCCGGCCGACCTGAGCCACGACGCGGGGGCCGAGGGGCTCGCCGCGGCCGTGCGGGAGCGTACCGGCGACCGGCTCGACGTGCTGGTCAACAACGCGGGCGCGACCTGGGGCGCGCCGCTGGAGGCGTACCCGGAGAGTGCGTTCGACAAGCTCTGGGCGGTGAACGTCAAGGCAGTCTTCCGGCTCACCACCGCGCTGCTGCCGGCGCTGCGCGCCGCGGCCAGCGCCGACGACCCGGCCCGGGTGATCAACATCGGCTCGGTCGACGGCATCCGGGTGCCGTTCATGGAGGTGTACGCCTACTCGGCCACCAAGGCGGCGGTGCACATGCTGACCCGCAGCCTGGCCCACCAACTGGCCGGCGAGCAGATCACGGTCAACGCGATCGCCCCGGGCCCGTTCGAGAGCAAGATGATGGCTTTCGCCCTGCAGGACCCGGCGTCCCGTTCGGCGATCGAACAGCAGGTGCCGCTGGGCCGGATCGGCCGCCCGGAGGACATGGCGGGCACGGCGATCTACCTGTCGTCGCGCGCCGGGGCGTACCTGACCGGCGCGGTGATCCCCGTGGACGGCGGCCTGACCACGCACGGCTGAGGCGTACCCGGCGGCGGGTGAGCCGGAGCCGCGCGGACTCGGCAGATCCGCGCGGCTCCGATCGGATGGGTCAGCGGCCGGCGAGCAGCCGGTTCACCGCTGTGTCGACGTCGAGGTGCTCGGCCTCGCGGCCGCGCGGGACGACGACGTAGGTCCGCCGCAGGAAGCGCACCAGCACGCTGCGCGGCACCTCGAAGAGCGCGTTGCCGTCGGGTGACGACAGCGCCAGCGCGACGAAGTCGCCGCGCGGGGTGGCCCAGGGCCAGACCCGGACGTCGCCGATACCGGCCGGTTCGTCGAGACCGGTCACCAGCAGTTCGCGGGCGAAGGACCAACTGACGGCCTCGCCACCGGCGGATTCGGCGTGGAACAGGACATGGACCGCATACGGGTCAGCAGGGTCGTAACGCAGACTGGCACGCACCGGCAAGGCGGTGGCGTCAGGTGCGACGAGCCTTAGCGACGTCTCGACCTCTACGGTCGTCGGTCGGATGACACTCATGGACGTTCTCCCCCCGGCACCGCTGCGGAACGCGCGTGTCCCGCTTTTCCCATACTCAGGTGCTACTCCTGGCTACGCTCCGCCATACGCTGACTTCACCCAGTGGTGGGAAGTGCCTCGGAAGCGCCGCCAGAATGTGAAACTTCTTGTACGATTTCCGGTCTGCCCAGTGCGTGATCCCGCCCGGCGTCGGGTGGCTCAGTCGTCGACTTACTCCGGTAACGTCCAGTGGTCTGCGCAAGTGACGGGCCGGGGCGACACTGGGGGGTGAAATGGTCACGAACCGATCCTCAATGGATGCGACGACCGCGACCGACTCACCGAAAGTAGGGGTCCGAGCAGCCGAAAGGCGGGGGAACGCGGTGCCGAAGGATCAGCACGACGGGACCGGTCGGCCCGCCGCCGGCGGCCGCTCCGGTCGAGGTCGCGCGCCGGCTCGCGGCGCCGCTGCGCGCCCCGTCCGGGCCGGCGGCGCCGGCCGTCCCGCCCGTGGCTCCGGTGGCGCCGGCACCACCCTCGCCGATCGCCCGCCGACCGGCTTCCGGCAACGGGTCCGGACCAGTCTCGACCTGATCCGCGCCAACCCCACCGGCCGGGTCGCCCTCAAGATCTTCATCGCGATCGCCGGGGCGCTGGTCGTCACCGTCGGCCTCGCCCTCATCCCGCTGCCCGGCCCCGGCTGGCTGATCGTGATCGGCGGCCTCGCCATCTGGGCCGTCGAGTTCCACTGGGCCCGCCGGCTGCTCGCCTTCACCCGCCGGCACGTCCATGCCTGGACCCGCTGGGCCACCTCCCGGTCCCTGCCGGTACGCATCGCCCTCGGCTCCGTCGGCCTGATCTTCGTCGCCACGGTGGTGTGGCTCTCGCTCAAGTACAGCCTCGGCATCGACCTGGTGGCCCGGCTGATGCGCTACCTCGCCACGCACTGACCGGGTTGCGGCGCCGGGGTGCGGCGGGTGGGCGGGCCGGGGTGCGGCGGGCGAAAGCGCCGGGGTGCGGCGCGCGGGACCCGGATTTCCGGTCCGCTCACACGATCAGGTAGAGTCATCGGCGCTGAGGGCGATTAGCTCAGCGGGAGAGCGCTTCGTTCACACCGAAGAGGTCACTGGTTCGATCCCAGTATCGCCCACCGTAGATATTTGCAGGCCAGAAGCCCGTCGCCGGAATACCCGGTAACGGGCTTCTTGCCGTGTGCCCCTTAAATTGGGAGCAGATTGGGAGCAGCCCGCTGCCCGCGACGTCGGCGACCACCAGCGGCATGACGTTCGTGGCGCCGTTGCTGTGGGAGCCGTATTCAGTCACCGGCGGCGCATGATGGCGTAGACCATCCTGCTGCTGGCGAACTCGGAGACGGTGACGAGTTCCCACCCGAACTGCTCGAGCACTTCGGCCGCCGCCACCGCCTGGGTGACCTGATCGCCGCCGATCCCGCGATGGGAGACGATGGACAGGAGCCGGTAGGGATACGCGCGTAGGTCGGCGTGGTTGCCGAGGATGGCGCTGGCGGTGACGGTGCGGGTGCGCGTGATCTGTTCGAGGGCTTCACGGGCGCTCATCCCGGCACCATAGCCGCTTGTTGCACGGACAGTTCCACAGCCGAGTCCCGCCACGACAATCCCGACAGGGAGACCAGCCACCACCGAGCGTGAGCCTTCCGCCCACCACGAAGGGCGCGGCGCCATGAGCGACCGGCGATGCACCCGCACCCCCTCCATGACCACCACCCCAGCCCAACCCGCGACCACACGACGGTGGACCGAGGACGACGTCCGCGCGCTGGGCGTGACCACCGACGTAGCCCATGTCGCACGGATCGATCTTCAAACGCTGCGGCTGCCGCGACCCGCGCACCCGCAAACCCCTCGGCAACCACTGCCCGAAACTCCGACGCGCTAACCGGTCCTGGAACCCCGACCACGGCCACTGGGCCAACCAACTGGAACTCCCACCCACCGCCGAGGGCCGCCGCCGACAGCTACGCCCCACCGGCTTCGACACCCACAAACAAGCCGCCGACGAACTCGACCACGCCCGGCAGTTGCTCGACCTCGCCGGCCGCAACCGCCGACGCCGCACGGAGATCGGCGACCTGCTGCAAGCCACCCTCCGCGCCGGCGGCACCCTGCCCGACGTCGACACCGTCCGCAACCGGCTCCGCGCCGACACCCCACTGGCCGGTGTGCCCACCGTTGCCGACTGGCTGACCACCTGGCTGCAGCGGCTCACCGTCGATGACAACACCCGACGCGGCTACGAATCCCACGTCCGCGTGCACCTCATCCCCCACCTCGGCGACGTCGTCCTGGACAAACTGCGCCCCCACCACATCGAGGACCTCATCGACAAGATCAAGCAACGCAACGCCGACATCG